>JALZCO010000181.1 GCA_030863015.1 Actinomycetota bacterium | reverse complement strand
CGACTATGTGCCTGGCAATCTTGCGGGTGCCTTGGTGCTGCGGTTGGCGGATGGCATGGTGCACCGGGTCGAGATCGGTTACCTGATCACCGGGGTCGGCCGCGCTCAGGTGTTCAGCCGGGGCACTTTCGCCTCGCTTATCGGGGTAGCTACCGCCCAGGCCTTCACCTGGCGGGACGGGATCCACGCGGAACCTGCAGGGTCGCGGATGCGGACATTTCCCTTGGACGGTGTGGATCGCCCAGCCATGACCATCGGTTCCACCGAGCACTACGCGCTGCCGCGGCTGGCTGAGCCCCGTGGCCTTCCCGAGGTCGATGTCTACCTGGGCTGGTTCGGCTCGGCGACGCGCGCGCTGCACCTGTCGTCCCGGCTGACCCCAGTGCTGCTGCAGCTGCCCGGTGCCCGGTCACTGGTACGCAGGATCGGGGAGTTCGCGCAGCGGCGGGTTGCCGAGGAACCGGATCCGGTCGCTTTGGCGCGGGTCGTCCCGCATTTCATCGGCACCGCATATGACGCATCCGGGACCGCACTGGCTGAGGTGCACTTGGCATCCGGCGAGCCCTACCAGCTCACCGCAGACCTGCTCGCCTGGGGTGCGCAGCGCGCTGCCGAGGACGGAGTGTCCAGGCCGGGGGCGCTGGGCCCGGTGGAGGCCTTCGGTCTCAACGGGCTCGAGACCGCAGCTATCGAGGTGGGTCTGCGCCGCCTGTGACCCGCAGCGTTGCTGGCTAGGATGACCCGGTGACACGCAGGGACACCGTCCGAGTCATAACAATGCTCGCCCTTGTGATGGGAGTGCTCGGCCTGGGGTGGCTGCTGTGGCCGGGCGCCAAGGCAGGCGATGTCCGCATGGCCCGCGGCACCGTGGTGCAGGCGGTGGATTGCGGCCCATCCAACGCTCAGGACGGGTTGCGGGTCGAACTGCTCGACGGCCGCGCGATACCCGGCCGGTTGGACGGGTGCGGTCATAGTTTGGGTGAGGTGCTGACCGTTGAGGTGCCCGACCCGCTACCCGCAGGGGACGTGGTCGCGCGCCTGCCGGGGACCGGGGTGCCGGCCACCACGGCGCAAGCGCAGCGAATCGGGACCGTCGGTGTTGCGGTGGCCGGAACTGCCGGTGCCCTGCTGGCGTGGCGGCTGCGCAGTCACTGCAGCTGAGCCACCCGTAGGGTTGGCCCATGTCCCGTATTCCCTTGCCCACGGTCGAGCTGCACCGAGAAACACTGTCCAACGGGTTGCGGGTGGTGCTGGCCCCGGACCGATTCGCCCCGGTGGCCGCCGTCAGTGTCCACTACGACGTCGGGTTCCGCTCCGAGCCGGAAGGTCGCACCGGTTTTGCGCATCTCTTTGAGCACCTGATGTTCCAGGGCAGCGAGAGCCTTGAGAAGCTCGCGCACTTCCGCCACGTGCAGTCGTCGGGCGGGACATTCAATGGCTCCACTCATCCCGATTACACCGACTATTACGAGGTAGTGCCCTCGGCAGCACTGGAACGTGCATTGTTCATGGAGGCGGATCGGATGCGAGCACCGCGGCTCACCGCCGATAACCTGCGCAATCAGGTCGATGTGGTCAAAGAGGAGATCCGACTCAATGTCCTGAACAAGCCCTATGGCGGATTTCCGTGGATCACGCTACCGCCGGTACTTTATGAGACCTTCCCCAACGCACACAATGGATACGGCGACTTCTCCGAGCTCGAAGCGGCCACCGTAGACGACTGCGCGGCGTTTTTCGACGTTTACTACGCGCCCGGCAATGCGGTGCTCACGGTGGCCGGCCACCTTGACCCCGACGATGCCATCAAGCTGGTGCACCAACATTTCGATGATGTCCCCGCCCGTCCTGTTCCAGTCCGGCCGTCATTCGCTGAGCCACCGCCCGATCGGGAACGCCGGCACTGCCAACCCGATCCGCTTGCTCCACTGCCCGCGTTGGCCATTGGCTACCGGATGCCCGACCCGACCATCGACCTCGCCGGTTACCTTGCTTACGAGGTGCTCTCCGCGGTGCTCTCCGACGGTGACTCCGCCCGCCTGGTACAGCGCCTGGTACACAGCGACGAGCTGGTGACCGAGATCAGCGCCAGGTGCGGGCTTTTCGGTACGCCGCTGGATGCCCGCGACCCCGATACCTTCACCGTCACCGCGATCCATCCGTCCACCGTGGACGCCAACCGGGTGTTGGCGGCGATCGACGAGGAGCTCGCCCGGCTTGCCGCGGAGGGCCTGGAGTCCGATGAGTTGAGCCGGATCACCGCACGGTGGGCCGCGACGCTGTTTCGCGAGCACGACCGGTTGGTGTCGCGGACGCTGGCCATTGGGGCCTTCGAGCTGCTACACGGGCGCGCTGAGCTCATCACGGAACTTCCGGCATTGGTGACCGCGGTAAGCCCCGAGCAGATCGCGACTGCGGCCGCCAGGTTGCAGCCGGACTCCCGTGCGGTGTTAGTGCTCGAACCCGCAAATGGCCACGCGTCGAAACAGGAGGCGTAATGCTGCACCGCAGTGCCGAGCAGATCGGCAGAACCGACGTGGGCCCGCGTCCGCTCCCTCCACTGGGTTCGATCCACCCCGCCAGTGCACCGTCGGTTGTGGACACGCAGCTGGACAGCGGGCTGCGGGTGATCGCGGTGCGGCGGCCCGCGGTGCCAATGGTGGAGCTACGCCTGCAGATTCCGTTTGGCGGCACGCATCGCACCCATCCGGCCCGCGCCGAGTTGCTGGCCGCCACCATGTTGTGCGGCACACCGCGACGGGACCGGTTCGCCGTCGACCGGGCGCTGGCTGCTGTCGGCGGTGAGCTGGCAGCCGGAGTGAACCCCGAATACCTGTCGGTGGGAGGGTCCGCGTTGGCCAGCGGGCTGGATGTGGTGCTCGACGTGCTCGCTGACGCGCTGCGCTCAGCGTCCTACGCTGCTGATGAAGTGGCTCGAGAGCGGTCCCGGCTGGTGGAGCGACTCACGATGAGCCGCTCCCAGCCGCGAGTGATCGCCCGCGAGGCATTACAGCGACGCCGCTACGGCAAGCACCCGGCCACCCGAGAGTGGCCCGAAGCCGACGATGTAGCCGCCGTGACGCCGCAGGCGGTACGCGCCTTGCACCGCCGCTCGGTGGTGCCTGGCGGCGCAGTGCTCGTGCTGGTGGGTGACATCGTCCCGGCCCGTGCGGTGGAAGCGGTGGAGTCCATCCTGGCGGGCTGGCAGTCCAACCGGTCAGCTGTCGAGTTGGCTCCGTTGCCTGAGCTGACCGGTGCGGATCTGCAGCTGGTGCACCGTCCAGGTGCGGTGCAATCACAGCTGCGACTCTCCGCGCAGGCGGTGCCACGCACCGATGAGCGCTACCCAGCGCTGCAGCTGGCAAACCTGATCTTCGGGGGGTATTTCTCCTCCCGCTGGGTGGAGAACATCCGGGAAGACAAGGGTTACACCTACGGCGCGCACTGTGGGCTGGAGTTCACTACGCACGGGGCTACGTTGGTCGCCGAGGCTGACACTGCCAGTGCAGTCACTGCGGCCGCACTACTGGAGACTCGCTACGAGTTGGGCCGGATCACCGTGGTGGCACCTGCCGAGTCCGAGATCGACAATGCGAGGCACTACGCGATCGGATCGCTGACGATCGCCACCTCGTCGCAGCGCGGCCTAGCGGGCCACCTGGTCACGCTGGCCGCCCTTGGCCTGGATTTCGACTGGTTGCGCAGCCACCCCAGCCGACTGGAAGCGGTTACCAGGGAACAGGTCGCTGAGGCAGCCACTGAATTTTTCGCGCCCACCCGTTTCACCGGCGTGGTTGTGGGTGACGCTGAGCGCGTGGCCCGCCCGCTCGCCGCGCTGGGTGGCGTGGAACTGCCGTGAATCGGATAGTGGTCAGGTTCAGATAAAGTACAAGCCGATCACCCATCCCGTGCTGGTGAGCGCCATCACCATGACTGACCACAGGACGAGTAGCGGGACGCTGAACCACACTCCGGGTTTGCCATCAGGCGAATCCTGGAGGTCGGCGGCGTACCACCGCATGTGGTCAGTGAGCTCGCGTTCCCAGAGCGTCCGGTCGGTGATCTCCACTGGCCCATCCTCCTTGCCACAACCCGTCAGAACGTAATCACGCGTCGTAGCATAGTGCTTTACACACGGCCCGGGTAGGATCGTTGCTCCCCTACGCTGGCATGGCGTGGGTGATCTGGTCAATCGTGGGATTGGTCAGTACCGAGCCATCCGGCAGTAGCACGGTCGGTACCGTCTGATAGCCACCGTTGGCGCTCGCCACGAACGCGGCGGCCGCCGCGTCGTGCTCGATGTCCACTTCGTGGAACCCGATGCCGGCCCGGTCCAACTGGGCCTTGAGTCGCCGGCAATAACCGCACCACACAGTGCTGTACATCGTCAGGTTGCTCACATCCATGCATCAACACCGCGACGCTACGTGGTGTTCCTGTGGTGTCGGGCCGCTCTGCCAAGATGCCGACCGTGGGCATGGCATCACATGGCCGGGACCTTCTCGAGGGCCTCGACGAGGAGCAGCGTGCGGTGGTGTGCGCGCCGAGGGGTCCGGTCTGTGTGCTCGCTGGTGCCGGCACCGGAAAGACCCGCGCGGTCACCCGGCGGATCGCCCAGCTGGTCCGTACCGGCCATGTCGCGGTGGGACAGGTCCTTGCGGTGACGTTCACCGCCCGCGCGGCGGGAGAGATGCGCACCCGGCTACGCGACCTGGGTGTCGGCGGCGTGCAGGCCCGAAC
>JALZCO010000180.1 GCA_030863015.1 Actinomycetota bacterium | reverse complement strand
GCACTGGCTGACTGGCGGACCCTCTTGCGGCCTGGCCGATGACATCAAGGTGCTGCCCGACGGCGACGTGCTGATGCCGGCCAACTCCTTCGGACGGCTGGACGGGTTCGCCAATCTGGCCGGGTTCGACCCCGATGCGCCGCCGCCCAACCCGCCTGGCACCGGAATGTCGGCCCAGCTGTGGGGAAGCTTGGTCGGCGGACCGCAGGGCAAAGGGACACTGACCAGCGCCTGGTTCATGATGCCCGCACCCGGTCCAGCTAGCGGGGTGGCCGTCTCGGTTTCCGGCCGTACCGACGGGGGCAACAAGCTGATCCTGGAGTTCGGACGGGCCGGCAATGCCGGTGTCACCATGTTGGGCGGCCGCTCACCGTTGGACAAGGTGCGCCCCGACCAAGATGATCTGTACGGTCCGCTGGACTACCGGCCCTGGCGGTCCATCGGACTCGATGCCGACCAGATCCCGCCCGGCGCCGACCGGGTCCGGATCCGCGCGGTGGACGCCACCAGCGACCCGGACGGCTGGTTGGCCGTCACCGGGCCGCGGCTGCGCTGGATGATCGGCCTCAACGAGTTCTTGGCCGGCCGCGGGCCCGTGTTGGTCAGCTGGCCACAGGCGTTCCTGTTCCCCTGTGTGCGGGACATCGCCGGGGTGACCGACGGGCTGGCTGCCGCTCCGCGCGCGGTGATCGAGGCTCCGCGCCGCCACGGCCGGTTGTCGGCGATCACCACCGACCGGAGCCAGGGTGGCGTCTTCGCCGCATTACGCACGTTCGGCCGGCTCTACGAAGTCCCCACCCGGCTGGCTGGCCATCCCGATGTCGACTGGGGCGCCCTGTACCTCACCGACTACCCCACCGCCCGGGACACCTACCAGCGCACCACCCTGTCCCGACATGGACCGGAAAGGGGGAGCGAGTAGCCTCGCGCGCGATGTCTGAGATCAGTGTGCGCGCGTTGAGTGGCTGGGGGCGTACTGCGCCGACCACGGCGCGGGTGTTGACGAACCCGACCGTCGAAGCAATCCAGCAGGCCATCCGGGATCCCGGAGGCCGCGGGGTGATCGCTCGCGGGCTGGGACGCTCCTACGGCGATCCGGCACAGAACGCGGGTGGGCTGGTCATCGACATGACCGGGCACAACCGGATCCACTCCATTGACGCCGGCAGCGGTCTGGCCGTGGTGGACGCCGGGGTCAGCCTCGATGTGCTGATGCGCGCCGCGCTGCCGTTCGGGCTGTGGGTGCCGGTGCTGCCCGGTACCCGGCAGGTCACCGTGGGCGGTGCGATCGCGGCCGACATCCACGGCAAGAACCACCACACGGCAGGCACCTTCGGCAACCATGTCCGGGCGATCGATCTGGTCACCGCAGACGGCTTGGTCAGCACGCTGACCCCGGACGACGAGCTTTTCTGGGCCACCGTCGGCGGCATGGGCCTGACCGGCATCATCGTGCGCGCCACCATCGCGCTCACCCATGTCGAGTCGGCGTACTTCGTCGTCGACACCGACCGCACTGCCGACCTCGACGAGTTGATGGCGCTGCTCACCGACGGCTCCGATGACCGTTACGACTACTCCGCCGCCTGGTTCGATGCCATCTCGACCGGCGCCAAACTCGGCCGCGCGGTGCTCACCCGCGGCAGCATTGCACGCCGTGATCAGTTGCCACCGAAGCTGCGCCGCGCCCCATTGGCCTTCGACGCGCCGCAACTGCTCACCGCGCCGAATGTGTTCCCCAATGGCCTGGCCAACCGGGTGATCTTCGGCGCGCTCAGCGAGGCGTGGTACCGCAAGGCGCCCAAGCGCCGTCGCGACGAGGTGCAGAACCTGACCGCCTTCTACCACCCGCTGGACATGATCGGCGAGTGGAACAGGGCGTACGGCCCCCGTGGCTTCCTGCAGTACCAGTTCGTGGTGCCTTTCGGGGCGCAGGACACCTTGAGCCGCATCGTGGAACAGATCGCGCACTCCGGGCACGTCTCGTTCCTCAACGTGCTGAAACGTTTCGGCGAGGCCAGCCAGGCGCCGCTGTCATTCCCCCGACCCGGCTGGACGATCACTGTGGACTTCCCGGTTCGCCGGGGTCTCGCCGAGTTCTGCGACCGGCTCGACGAGCAGGTGCTCGACGCAGGCGGGCGGCTCTACCTGGCCAAGGAGTCCCGGACTTCCGCGGCCACGCTGCACCGGATGTACCCGCGGATCGACGAGTGGCGCAAGATCCGCGCCGCCGCTGATCCCGATGGAATCTTCGCCTCCGACCTGTCCAGGAGACTCGAGCTGTGATTGACGCTGTGGGTAACCCCCAATCCCTGCTGCTGCTCGGCGGCACCTCCGAGATCGGCCTCGCCGTCGCGGAGCGCTTCGTGCGCGACCGCACCCGCCGTGTCGTGCTCGCCGGCCGCGACGCCGGTGCGC
>JALZCO010000177.1 GCA_030863015.1 Actinomycetota bacterium | reverse complement strand
GTTCAGACGCAAGTTGAGTCGTCCACAAGTTCCGATAACCGATTCCCTTACGGACATCCACGAGCTGCTCGATGTGCTCTGGGAAAACGCACGCTTCGCGGCATGTGCGGATGCCACCCGCTCAGTGCCAGACGATGCTGTTGGCGGTGACCCGTTAAGGCGCGCCTGACCTTTACTGGTGCTGGCGGGTTCGTTGGAGGGGGCCAGCAAACCAGCGCTCGACGTCCTTGCGGCTGGTGAGGCGTACGACCACCAGGTCGGGATGTTCTCCCAGCAGCGTGGCCATCCTCGTAGCGGTCTTATGGTGTGTCGACCAAGCCCAGCGGATGATGTGGTTGCGGTCCCTGAGCATCGTCCATAGCGGTGGTTCCACATTGCCGTTCCACAACACTTGTCGGCTCAGCCGTCGACGCACGGTTCGTCGAATCACCTGCCGCATGACCAGCGCCCGGGACAAATCCAACCAAATAAGCAGGTCAGCTCGCTGCGCGAGGATCGGGCGGACCCGGCTGTACTGCCATTCAGTCACCCAGCACGAGCCCGCACTAAAGCTGTGCACCTCCGACTCGAAGGTGTCACGGACTGTCCAGCCCGGCCCATGAAAAAGCGCATCGATCTCGATATGCGGAATGCTGAGCACCGCTGCGACACGACGCGCGACGGTGGTCTTGCCTGCGCCCGACGTGCCGGCCACGAGGATCCGCCTCGGACGCACGGGCAAGGATGCCTCGGCACCGAGCAGGGGCACCATCTGACACTACCTCGGCCGTTGACGTTCCATTACCTGTTTTCAGCAGGGATTTGCCCGGCACTCCACACGGACAGCGCCAGATCTGGACGTTCCTTTCTCTCACGTTCATTTCGCTTTGTCCTGAACGTGGCGACGTCCCGCTTCCTGGGAACGCTCACCGCTAGTGTGTCCTTAACGGGTCCAGAGCGCTTCTCTACGCCCATCGCGGTGACAAGCGGTTACGTCTCCGGCAAATCGGGGGCCTGGCGGTCATGCAGGGCCGGTGGTGCCCACTCCTCCCTCGTCCGTGGGCCCGCCCCCGACGGTCCCTCGTCTGCTTCTGCGCCGAGCCAGGCGAATGCGTTCTCTACCGCGTTCTCGTCGGTCCCGAGGATCTGCAGGCTGATCCGGATGAGGGTGTAGAGCTGATCCACCCATGATGTCGCGATGTTGACATTCCCGCCTGAGTTGAGAGAAAGACTTGGAATGAGGTGCCCTCCGTGAAGCACGTTCAGGCAGCGCTCCATCGCATGAGTCTCAATCGACCACCATTCGGAATGCGCGACCCCGCTCGCCATGTAGTACGCCTGGCGGTAGAGATCCAGAAGGTCGCATTCTTCAGCCATGGCCCGTATGGACTTGCCCTCGGCGAAGGAGTCGCGGGTATCCACGACTCGGTGATCGATGACCTCGTCGTTGTGACTTAGCGTCTCCAGATCCTTGATGGCCTCCTCGAAGTCAGGCCGTCTCGCCTCCTCAGGGAGTTCGTCCATGATTCGTGCGTACAGCTTCGCCTTGCCAGCTCCATACTCCTGGAAGGCGCGGTAGATCGACGGGTCCTGCCGCGCCATCCACTGGATGTAGATGCGGATCTCCACCAGCACCCGGATGATGTGGGCGCCGTGCTCCATACACCACAAGTCCGGAGCGCCGAGCGCTGTGATCACATCGCGTCCGGCACGGGCGACAAGCCCCGAGTGAACCTCCTGCTGTTCCCGGTTGTATAGGCGCATAGGCGACGTCTCGAGCGCCTCCACATAACTGGAGAGCAGGTCCATCGCCAGCCGGCGAAGATGAGCTCCCTCGCCCGGCACCGCAGCAGGGGCAGGTTCCTCGCCATCGGATGCTGTGTCCGTCGGCAGGTCCACGGCGCCCTCCTCGATGCCGGACTCGTCCGTATCGAATTCGCGGCGCCGCATGCAGCGTGAGGTCATGGAGTTCGCGCCCCAGAAGACCTTGGCCCACTTGATGGCGTTCGCGAAGTGGCTCTTGTCTTCGTGGACCAGCAGCCCCTTGTGCGCCCCCCACATCGACCGCACAGCCGAATCAGCCTTGCCGCGTGTCTTGGGATCATTCGGATAGCGTCGCAGCAATTCGATCGTCTCGGCGCTCGTACTGAAGGTGCCAGCTTGGACGGCGCTCCACATGTAGAGACACTTGATAACGGCTTCGCGGTGCCCATCATTGAGTACGCCGAGCACAGCCCGTGCGAGCAGATCGATCTCTTCCCGGCCCGGAGGTGTCATTTCACGATCTACAAGCCACTCAGCCGGGCGAAGCGGGTAGGAAGCCAAGACGCTCGAGACGGATTCCGGGAGCAATCCACGTTCTTCAGCCCGGGCCTTGACCACGGCCTTCGCGTCCGGAACTTGGGCAGCGAGCCGGTCGAGGCTGGTAAGTCGGCCATCAAGGCATTCGGCGATGAAGCGTGGCTTAACCTTCCCTGAAAGGTCTTCCTGGACAGCCTTCTGCCAGCGGACGAATCGGACGGCTTCTGCAGTCCCGAGCTCGGACAACGTGAGCACCGGCCACAGCAGATCCGGCAAGTCGTCCCGCACCCAATCTCCGATCTGCAAGACGCCGGTCGCAGCGAGCGGCGACCGATAGGTGCGGCCCTTCCTGACGTGGCCAGCGAGCGGACCGGGCCTTTGGTTGGGGCGTGGAAGCCACACGTGACCACCGTAGGACTTGACGCCGACACTTCCCTGGCCTCGACCCGCATTCGGAGCCGCACCGATGATTGAGCAGCACCCCACCCGGGCCGCTTGCCGCCTAACTGAGTTCCATTCGGGCCCACTTCACATCGGCACACGC
>JALZCO010000166.1 GCA_030863015.1 Actinomycetota bacterium | reverse complement strand
GCTTCCTGGCGTTGCAGGATCTGTACCGTGCCGCGATGGTGGTGTTCGACCAAATCGACCCACTGGGTGATATGCACATCCGGTGGACCGGTGGCGCCGAGCAGGCCATCGAGGCAGCGTTGGAGTTAGACGAGGATGAGGATTATCGGTGAACGAGTCCGCACCCGTCGTGGTCTGCGACGGCGCTGAAGGTCTGCCCGGGCTGTCCAGTGACGGCGAGCTTGATGCCGCCCTGGAAGCATTGCTGCTGGTGGTCGACTCCCCGGTGAGTGAGGATGTGTTGGCTAGCGCAATGGACCAGCCGGTACAGCGGGTGGTCGAAGCGTTGCATCGGCTGCGTGACGGTTACGCTGCCGCCGGCCGCGGTATCGACTTGCGTCACGTGGCGCAGGGCTGGCGGTTGTACACCCGCGATGTGTACGCGGGCTTCGTGGAACGGCTGCTGCTGGATGGCCAGCGTGCCAAACTCACCCGGGCTGCCCTGGAGACCCTGGCCGTGGTGGCCTATCGGCAACCGATCACCCGTTCGCGAATCGCTGCGGTGCGTGGGGTGAATGTCGACGGGGTGATGCGCACCCTGCTGGCCCGCGGTCTGGTAGCGGAGATCGGAGCTGATCCGGAGACCCACGGCACGCTGTACTGCACGACGGAGCTCTTCCTCGAGCGGCTCGGGTTGTCCTCGTTGGACGACCTTCCGCCGATCGCGCCGCTGCTGCCCGACATCGACAGTATCGACGATGTCCCGTCCTGAGGTGGAGTCGCAGTCGCTGCCAAGGCTGCACAAGGTGCTCGCCCAGGCCGGGGTGGCCTCCCGGCGTGCCGCCGAGGAGATGATCGCCCGGGGTCGGGTGCAGGTGGATGGGGCCGTGGTGCGTGAGATGGGGGTGCGAGTTGATCCCGAGCAGGCTGTCATCCATGTCGACGGCATGCGGCTGGAGCTGCGCTCCGACGTGGAACATCTGGCGTTGAACAAGCCTCGTGGCGTGCACTCGACGATGTCCGATGACCGTGGCCGGCCCTGTGTGGGCGATTACGTGGCCGACCGGGCACAGCGGCTGTTCCACGTCGGCCGTCTCGACGCCGACACTGAGGGTCTGCTCCTACTCACCAATGACGGAGAGCTTGCGCACCGGTTGATGCACCCCTCCTATCGGGTGCTCAAGACCTATCTGGCGGAGGTACCGGGTCCGGTGTCTGGGGCGGTGGGCCGGACCTTGCGCGCCGGAGTTGAATTCGACGACGGCGTGGTGGCGGTGGACGGATTCCGGGTTGTGCAGTCGCTGCCGGGCAAGGCGCTGGTCGAGATCATGCTGCACGAGGGACGCAAGCACGTGGTGCGCCGGTTGCTGGCTGAGGTCGGACACCCGGTGCAGCGCCTGGTGCGCACCGCGATCGCTGACGTCCGCCTCGGCGAGCAGCGTCCTGGGACCATTCGGGTGCTGTCGCGCCCCGAGGTTGGCGCTCTCAACCGCGCGGTCGGCCGGTAGCGCTCGCGCCGCCATTGGTTATGGCGGGCAGAATGGAGTCGTCAGCGAGCCGGGAGGTCAGTCGGGTGCAGCAAGGCGACGGATTGCGCGGCGTGGTGGCGGTGGACGGACCTGCGGGGACCGGGAAGTCCACCGTGGCTCGCCGGCTGGCGGCGTCGCTGGGCGCCCAATATCTGGACACCGGTGCGATGTATCGAGCCGCCGCGCTGGCCGCGTTGCGAGCGGGTGTCGACCCTTGCGACCCGGATGCCGTGTATGAGGCGGTGGCGCGTCGGCACATCGAATTGGGCACCGACCCGGATCACCCGCGGGTGCTGCTGGACGGCGAGGATGTCGCGGGGGAGATCCGGGGCCCGGCGGTGACCACCGCGGTGAGTCCGGTCTCGGCGATGCCCGAGGTACGTCGCCTGCTCGTCGACAAGCAGCGCCGGATCATCCGGGACGCCACCGCCAGCGGCGGGATCGTCGTTGAGGGGCGTGATATCGGCACTGTGGTGGTGCCCGACGCCCCGCTGAAGGTGTTTCTCACCGCGGACGCAGCACAGCGGGCTGCGCGGCGGGCTGCCCAGGATGGGATCGAGGACGTGGCGGAGATCCATCGTGACGTCGAGCGCCGCGACCGGTTCGACTCCAGGCGGGCAACATCGCCGCTGCGTGCCGCCGAGGATGCCGTCGAGGTGGACACCACCGCGCTGGACGTCGACGCCGTCGTGGGCCGCCTGCAGGAACTGGTCACCGACCGCGGGTTGGTCGCCATGATTATCTGGGGACGGCAGTGACTGCTGACGCACCTGAGGGCACCTGGTTGTGGTTGCGGGAGTTGACGCGCTGGATTGGGGCCTGGTGCTTTTTCGTCGGTTACCGGCTACGCGTGAGCCATCGGGATCGAATGCCGACCAGCGGACCGATCGTGGTGGTGGCCAACCACAGCGCGATAGTCGACGGACCGCTGCTGTACGGGGTGCTGGGACGGCCCACTTCGTTCCTGATCAAGCAGGAGATGTTCCGCGGGCCACTGGGATGGATACTACCGCGGCTTGGCCAGCTGGCCGTGCGCCGCGGTGAGCCCGACCGTGCGCCGCTACTGACCGCCATCCGGCTGCTGCGACACGGCGGTGTGGTCGTGGTGTTCCCGGAGGGCACCCGCGGCGAGGGCGATGTGGACAACGCCCACCACGGCGCCGTGTGGCTGGCCCGGACCGGTGGGGCCAGGCTGCTTCCGGTGGCGATCCGCGGGACCCGGCGGCCGCCGGGGAGCAACTGGCGGTTCCGGCCGCGGGTCGACGTCCTGGTCGGCGAGCCCTTCGCGGTGCCCCCAGGCCGGGGGCGAGCGGCACTGGTCGCTGCCACCAACGAAATGCGAGACCGACTGGTAACACTGGTCGCTGAGCTGGACCGGATTCGCGGCCTCGGCCTGCCGCGTGTGATCCGGCTAAAGGGGGCGTGATGAGCAATTCTGTGCGCGGTGATGAGACGTGGTCTGACGAAGCCGAGTGGACGGCCCTGGGAGACGTCGAGGGCACCGACGCCGAGCCCGATGTGGCGCTCGAACAACCCGTGCTCGCGGTGGTGGGCCGGCCCAACGTGGGCAAATCAACACTGGTCAACCGGATCCTGGGACGCCGCGAAGCGGTGGTGCAGGACGTGCCGGGGGTGACCAGGGATCGGGTGGCCTACGACGCGTTGTGGAACGGGCGCCGGTTCACCGTGGTGGACACCGGGGGATGGCAGCCCGACGCGCGTGGTCTGCAGGCCGCGGTGGCTGGGCAGGCTGAGCTGGCGATGCGCACCGCCGATGCCGTGCTGCTGGTAGTCGACGCCACGGTGGGCGCCACTGCCGCGGAGGAGGCGGTGGCGCGGGTGCTGCGCCGCTCGTCCACGCCTGTGGTGCTGGCTGCGACCAAGGTGGATGACGAGCGCGCGGTCGCCGACACCGCGGCACTGTGGTCGCTGGGATTGGGTGAACCGCACCCGGTGAGCGGGCTGCACGGTCGCGGTACCGGTGATCTGCTCGACGCGGTGCTGGCGGCATTGCCCTCCTCGCCGCGGGACGTCGCGGGCCGGGTGGCGGGGCCGCGCCGGGTCGCGCTGGTCGGCAAACCGAACGTGGGCAAGTCGAGCCTGCTCAATCGCTTGGTGGGTGAGCAACGGTCGGTGGTGCACGAGGTCCCGGGCACCACGGTGGATCCGGTGGACTCGCTGGTGGAACTCGACGGCGAGGTGTGGCGGTTCGTCGATACCGCCGGGCTGCGCAAGCGGGTCAAGACCGCAAGTGGCACCGAGTACTTCGCCTCACTGCGCACCCAGGCGGCGATCGAGGCGGCCGAGGTGGTGGTGATGCTCATCGATGCCAGCGAACCGATCACCGAGCAGGACCAGCGAGTGATCGCCTCGGTGGCCGAGTCCGGGCGAGCGTTGGTGCTGGCATTCAACAAGTGGGACCTGGTCGATTCGGATCGACGCCAGGAACTGATCCGGGAGTTGGACCGGGACCTGGCCCGGGTGCGCTGGGCGGAGCGAGTGAACATCTCGGCGCGCACCGGGAGGTCGGTAGGCAAGCTTGCGCCGTTCCTGCGGACCGCCCTGGAGTCCTGGGACCGGCGGGTACCCACCGGGCAGCTCAATGCGTGGCTGTCGGAGGTGATCGCGGCGACACCACCGCCGGTGCGTGGTGGCCGGGCACCCAAGGTGCTCTTCGCCACCCAGGCAGGTATCCGCCCGCCGACCTTCGTGCTGTTCACCACCGGGTTCCTCGAAGCTGGCTACCGGCGTTTCCTGGAGCGGCGGCTGCGGGAGACCTTCGGCTTCACCGGCAGCCCGATACGGATCTCGGTCCGGGTCCGGGAGCGGAAATCCCGCTAGCCTTCTCACTAGCGTGGACGAGCGAGGGTGACGTGAGCGTCCATGACATCACCTGCGGTTGGTGCCCAGCAAGCACCTGATCACTATCGTGTCGGCTCCTGGTCGATGGCCAGCGGTTGGACGGCATGCCCTCTGCCGGAGGTCTCAATCGGCTAGGCAGAGATCGCGGCGGTCGTTCGGTAGTGGGGTTCGCGACTTCCGACGCAGCTCCGCTAGGCTATGTGGGCGCCCGTGAGGGCGTGGCCGGGACGTGGCGCAGTTTGGTAGCGCACTTGACTGGGGGTCAAGGGGTCGCAGGTTCAAATCCTGTCGTCCCGACGGTCATAAGGCCAGGTCAGGGAGCTTGCTTGCTTCGGTGAGTGCTCTGATGTCTGTCCGATGGTCCCCAACCTCATGAATCTGGTGCTATTAACCTTGGTCTAGCTCGGTACTGCTCTAGCCGAGGAGCTCCGCGGGAGCACGTACGTGGGCGCGTGTGGGTGTACATCCGAGAGCTGTGGGCCGCATTGCCGCCTCAGGCGTTCTCTACGTCGAGGTCCAGAACCTGGTCGAGCTTGAAGCCGTCTTGCCGGAGGCGGTGTCTGCTATACAGCTGGAGAGCTACCAGCGTTCGGGTGCAAGTCGCTGGCGGTGCACCCAGTTTGACGGCTGGTCGTGACGCAACCTGTTCGAAGGTCTCAATTTCAGCGATGACCCGGTCCACCGAGACGTGGGTCAGGCGGCGCCGGAGTTCGGCTCCACGGCCGAACCCTAAGCTGTGTACGGCGCGCGAGATTAGTCACCTGCCAGTTTAGGGCGATCATGGCCCACAGGTATAGCGTCAGCTATACTCTTCGCACACGGAGCGACAGGATGCCGTGGGACATCTTTCTCACTCAGGAGGTCAACGGATGGCTCGACGACCTGGCAACGGTCGACGACGGCAGTTACCGACAGGTCGTTTATGCGATCGAGGCGTTGGCCGAGGCTGGCCCAAACCTCGGTCGGCCATTAGTCGACCGGATCAAGGGCTCAGTGATCCACAATCTCAAAGAACTCCGCCCCGGATCCGCAGGTTCCACCGAGGTGCGGATCTTGTTCGTCTTCGATCCATGGCGCAGCGCGATCCTGCTGGTTGCCGGAGACAAGGCGAGCAACTGGTCAGGCTGGTACCGCCGCGCCATCCCCCACGCGGAACAACTCTATGAGACCTACTTGAAGGAACGAGCCGCCGAACAGGAGCTGCCACCATGAGCACCGTGCGTTGGTCGGACATCCGCGACAAACACATCGAGGCGATCGGCCGCGAGGACGTCGAGCGCGGCACGTCTCGGCTGATCTCCCAGGTTCGCGCGCATCGGCTCGCTGATATGCGCAAGCGGCGTGGCCTGACCCAGCGCGAAGTCGCCCGGGCGATGGGGGTGACGATCGGACGGGTCAGTCAGATCGAAAACGGCGAACTCTCCGGCATCGACGTTCTCGACCGTTACGTCACCGCCCTCGGAGGCCTCCTTGAAGTCGTCGCTAACTTCGGTGACGAACAGTTCAAGGTCGGCTGAGCACAGGCATTGAACCCAGACGAAGATGTTTACCACATTGGAGATGGCGCGTGCCGAGTTCGGGTTCTACGCCGCCCACATTGCGTTATACAACGGCGAAGTCGAACCCCTGCACGGACATACCTTCCAGGTCGCCTTGCGCGTGTCCGGCGAGCCCGATACCAGCGGAATGGTTGCTGAGTTCAGCGAGATCAAGCCTGCAATGCGAGACGCCGTCGCGCCGCTGCGACGTCGCACCCTAGTACCCGGACAGGCACCGGAGCTGCGGATCACGCCGAACAACGAGTCTTTGTCAATCATCTGTGGCCGCAAGCAGTACCTGCTGCCCGCCGAGGACGTGACGATGCTGCCGCTGGTCAACACCACCCTTGAGGCGCTGGCCGGCTATCTACTCAGTCGGGTACTGCCACAGTTACAGAGGGCTGGGCTGGTGGCTGCAGAACTTGAGATTTCCGAGTTTCCGGGCACTACGGCCACTGCCCGCGCCGACCTCGGCTGAGCTGATGATCATCGAGCCACACCGCGCTGTTGGATATGGGGGATTGTCTATTGAACTGTCCGGCTTCCCGAGTTCTACGGGAGAACAGTACACGCAAAGTCATTGAGTAATTGGCACTCCGCGTCGTGCGTGATCGTTTCTTAGCAATCATTGCCTCAAGCACCGCGACGAGGCCGGCGGCCAGGACGAGCGGACCCGGGGGGAGTAAGCGGAGCTTACTGTTGGAGACCATTTGGGGACCACACGTCTTGCACTGATGTGAACAATCCGCACGTCGACTCCTCGCCTGCACGGCAGCTGCATCCGGTTGACGTGTAGGGATGCCTAGTCCTACGTCCTGGGGGTCATCCCTGAAGTCCCCATGGACGGGGTCCGCCCGTGGACGATGAAAATGGGTGGGTGCCTCGCGATGACGCCGGCCGCCGCGTGGTGCCCGGTGAGCCCGTTCTGAAGTCTGGTCGCGGGGGTTGTTCGGCGCCTTGGACTGTTGCCTGTGAGCACGTGGAGCAGAGTCGTCTGTTCTGGCAGCCCCCTTGCGAGTGCACGCCGTGGTTGTGGTGAGCCGTGGAGGTGTGGGATGCGCAGGTTGATTG
>JALZCO010000151.1 GCA_030863015.1 Actinomycetota bacterium | reverse complement strand
GCGCTGTTGTGTTCGCCGATGGCGGGCTCGGGCAGGCTGTGCTGATGCGTCGTCGCCACTCTGGGCTACCAGTGCCGCGGTCCAGCTTCGCCGGATTCCGGTTTCCGCCAGCGACTTGGCCGGTGTCTTCGTCGGCACCGGCGGGCGGTCACTGAGATTGCCGCTAGACGCGGGGGGCACAACGTGCGTGTCTTCGGCAGCGTCGCCCGAGGCGAAGAAACCGACAACAGTGACATCGATCTGCTTGTCGACCTTGACATCGGCGTTGGCCTCGTGTCGTTGGCCGGGCTGCATAGAGAACTGGCCGGTTTGCTGCATGTCGATGTCGATGTCGTGCCGGCCGCCACCTTCAAGCCTGCGGTTCGGGATGAAGTCTTGAGTGAAGCGATCGCTCAGTGAGCCGCCGCGACGACCAACGGATGTATACGCGGATCAGTTGCGGGCGTTGCATCACTGCGAAGGTTTCCAGCAGCAACGAGGCACGCTATTGACTCTGCCCACGACACCGGTGTGGATCTTGTCCATAGGACTGTCCATTAACTCCAGTCTCCAGTCGTTTCTGCTGCCTCGGCGACGCAAATAGGGCAAACAGGTGGGCCTACGAATTGGCAGCGCGGTGGCCATCAATCGTACAGTCGATGCGGCGCAGCGCCTCGCGAAGCAGGGGCAGTGAGGTGCCATGGTTGAGCCGGATCCGCCCGTTGCCCTGCTCGGCCGGCAGGGCGAAGTCGTGTCCCGAGCTCACCGCGAGGTGCCCCCGGTCGAGCAGCACCACGGCTGGGTCGTCGCCCAGGCCAGCATCGCGCAGATCCAGCCAGGCCAGGTAGCCGCCCTGACCCGGATGCGCCTGCACGCCCGTGGTTCGCCGGATCCAGTCGGACAGTTCGGCGCGGGTGCGGTCCAGGTGAATTCGCACCTCATTGATCCAGCCGCCGTCGTCGGTCCAGGCCGCGATACTGGCGGCCACTCCGGGCACCGACGCTCGTAGTCGCTCATACTGCGGCACCGCAGTGACGACCTGCGCGGTCGCCGGCTGTGCCTGTAGTAGCGCGCACTTCAGCCCCGGCATGTTCCAGCCTTTGGAGATGCTGGTGACGGTGACCGAGTGGGCGGCGGCCGCAGGCCCGCTCGCCGCGTACGGGATGAAATTAACGTCGGTGGCCAGCAACGGGGCGTGCACCTCGTCGGAGATCACATGGGCGCCCCACACGTCGACGATTTCCGAGACCGCGGCCAGCTCTTCACCGGTGAACACCCGGCCGGTGGGGTTATGCGGGTGGCACAGCAGCACCGCACGGGCACCGCCACGCAGTGTGTCATCCAGCCGCTGCAGGTCCAGTGTCCAGCCGTGGGGCCGATCCAACAACGGCCACGGCACCGCGAGTCGGCCCAGATTCTTGAGCAGCGCGAAAAACGGTGGGTAAGCCGGAGTGGGCAATACGACGCCGTCACCCGGCTCGGTGAGCACCCGCAGGGCGGCCTCCAACCCGGCCATCACGTCGGCGACCGGGCAGGCCAGCGCAGGATCAGGTCGCCAGCCCTGATACCGGGCAGCCCAGCTGGCGAACGCCTCGGCAAGGCCCGCCGGTTCGGAGTAGCCCAGGTCGTGCGCGTCGATCACCCCGCGGGCGGCCTCAAGCACCGCTGGGGCCAGCGGGAAGTCCATCTCCGCCACCCAGGCAGGTAGCACGTCGGGCGGGTAACGGGACCACTTCATCGTCCGGCGCGCTCGGAGCACGTCAAGGTCCAATGCGTCCAATCCCACCCAGCAGGGTCTACCGGGCCCAGCCAGCGCGCACCACTTCACCTCAGAAATCGGTTACCGCTGATGCCGGCGTCCACGCGCATCGCGAGGACCACTGAGCGAGCTGCTGTGCCAGATCGACCCATCTGCAGTGCTCGCACGGCCAAGCCGGCTTGCGGTACCCGGATCGCTTAACTCGTCTCTCCGGTGAGATGCACCCGGTTGCGGTGGCCGCTGATCGGGTGAGCACCCGATTGAGGCTTGCGCGCACGTTCCTCGATGCGCGCCGTGGTGCGAGTTAGTTGCGCCGTGATCACCGTGGACGTGTGGCCGAGGGTGACTGGGTCTCGGTGCGGCAGCTTGCAGTGGCTACGCAAGCCGATGCTGGCAGGCATGTGGTCAGTATCGAGATGGCGGTCCACCGAGATCCCGGTTCCGCGTACCGCACCACGACTCATCACAGTGGTGCTCAGCGGACCTAGTGCGAGCGGATTGACCGCTGCCAGGCGGGTCTGCCAAGTTTTGCCGAACTCTGGCCGGGCTACCCAATGACTGCATAGGTATCGACCAACCTAATCCACTCGAGGGAGCTGAGATGCCGCAGTGCGAGGTATGTGGAAACGACTACGACCTGGCGTTCGAGGTTCATGCCGAAGGCGCCGTGCACGTCTTTGACAGCTTCGAATGCGCAATCCATCGTATGGCCCCAGTGTGCGAACACTGCGAGTGCAAGATCGTCGGCCACGGAGTGCAGGCGGCGGGCCAGTTCTTCTGCTGCGCACACTGCGCCCAGGCGGCCGGCGTCAGCACCGAGTTGCGCGACCGGGCTTAACCATGAGACTGCTCGGCCGAGGTAGAGCCGTCGGGCAGTCTTCTGCTCGCCCGGGCGCAAGGGAGTGGGCGGTGTAATGTCGGTTCGCGAGTTGATCATACTCGGGACGGCAAGTCAGGTGCCCTCTCGCTGGCGCAACCACAACGGCTACTTGCTGCGCTGGGATGGCGAGGGGCTGTTGTTCGACCCCGGAGAGGGTACCCAGCGGCAGCTGTTGCTGGCCGGTGTGCCCAGTAGCGTGATCACCCGGATTTGCCTGACGCACTTCCACGGCGACCACTGCCTCGGCCTGCCCGGGATCGTGCAGCGGCTCTCCCTCGATCGGGTGCCGCATCCCGTCCACGCATATTTTCCGGCATCGGGTCGGGAGTTTTTCGACCGGTTACGGCGCGCCAGCGCGTTCGTCGACCTCGCAGACATCCGGGAGGAACCGATCGAGCGGGACGCTGCGGTCGCGTATTCCCGACCGGGGTCCTGCACGCGCGGCGGCTGGACCATCCTGTCGAGTCGTTCGGTTACCGGCTGGTGGAGCCGGACGGCCGCCGCATGCTGCCTGGGCTGCTGGCCCGGTTCGGCATTGCTGGTCCGCAGGTCGGCCAGCTTCAGCGCACCGGTGTGCTAAAGGCCGGCGGGCGGGTGGTGACCGTCGAGCAGGTGAGCGAAGTGCGCCGCGGCCAGCGGTTTGCCATTGTCATGGATACCCGGCTGTGCGAGGCGGTGTACGAGCTTGCCGACGGCGTGGATCTGTTGCTGATAGAAGCCACCTTCCTCGCCGAGGACGCAGCGCTCGCCAGCGAGTACGGACACCTCACCGTCGCGCAGACCGCCCGGGTCGCAGCCGAGTGCGGGGTGCGTCGGCTCGTGCTCACCCACTTCTCCCAGCGCTACTCCGATGCGAATCCACGCGCTTCCACGATGAGGCCTCTGCAATCTTCGGCGGCGACATCGTGATTGCCGAGGATCTGAACCGGGTGCCGCTGCCCCCGCGGCGCGCTCCGCCGAATAAGGCCGGACGATGAGGAAGCCGGGGATGATTTCGCAGGTTTCGTCACCGCCCGTCAGCGCCTCAGCGCCTCCCCAGCACGCCGCAGCTGCCGCGTCGACCGCGCAGAGCGCGACATCAGCGTCGGCGATATCGCCGACGCCGCACGATCCTGCCCCGAGGCGACACCGCATTCCGTATATCGAGATGCCCACCACCAACCTCAACCATCGGTGGATCCCGACTGAGGTGCCGGCCGCCCGAGCTGCCCAGGTTCAGTTGGTGGACAAAGTGCGCGGCGGAGGCGGCCGTCGGGTTTGCCTCGTTTGCGCCATGAGCTAGCGTCGCACGGATGACTGACAGTAACGTTGGTGATCCCGCCGACCGGCAGAGGCCGCCGGTGCTGATCGCAGGTGCCGGGACCCCCACTGGGCTGGGCATCGCTCGGGGTCTGCGCAACACGGGAGTCCCCATCGTGGGTGCCTCCCTGACCCCGACGGCGCCAACCTGCCGCTCAAAGCTATGGCAC
>JALZCO010000096.1 GCA_030863015.1 Actinomycetota bacterium | reverse complement strand
ATATAGGCCCACCGAATGGGTTCTTCAACGGCATGTGACTGATCCGTAGCTTGGAGTAACTGTCGGGGGAGCCATGTGCCCCGTGTGCTCTCAGGAGAGGACCCGATCCGTGCTTCCCCGAAGCCGTGCTCGCTCGCTGGCTGCCGCCGCCTTGGGCGTGTTACTCAGCGTGGGCGTTGCGCTGCCTGCTTCCGCGTCACCGGCGGTCCCGGAACCGCTCAGCCAGCAACCAGTCGGCGCAGAATCGGGCCTCGCAGCGCAGCAGCTGGCCAGGGAAGCTGCTGCGAGCGGTATCGAGTCAACCCTGCGGGCCGCGCTGGGCACTTCGTTCGCCGGTGCCTGGTTCGAGCCCGGCACTAGCGACCTCATCGTCGCTACCACCGACGCCGCCGCAACGCAGCGGGTCCGCGCCGCTGGCGCCCAGCCGCGGCTGGTGTCTCGGGACCTGCTGGCACTGGAGCGGGTGATGGCGGTGCTGAACTCCCGAGCCGGCAGCGTTGTCGACACGGTGACCGGCTGGTACGTCGATCCGGCCAGCAACTCCGTTGTGGTGTCGGTCACCGACGAGGTTGCCGCCAAGGCGTTTACGGCAGGTCAGGATGCGGTGCGGATCGAACACGTTGACGCCCGCCCGTTGCCACTCGCCGATCTGCACGGTGGCGACAAGATCACCACAAGCGAGGGTGGACACTGCTCAGTTGGATTCAATGCCATCTCAGGCAATACCCGCTACATCATCACCGCCGGGCACTGCACCAAGTTGGGCGGCACCTGGGCCGGGCCGGATGGCAGTCCTATCGGTCCGGTCGCCAAGTCGTCATTTCCCGGTTACGACTTCGGCCTGGTCGAGGTGGCAGCGGAGTCCTGGGAACAAACCCGCGACGTCTACACCGATAGCGGCTACCTCACCATGACGGGTACCGAGCCGGTCGCGATTGGCTCCTCGATCTGCCGGTCCGGCGCCACCAGTGGCTATCACTGCGGCCGCGTGGAGGCCGTCAACGAGACCGTGAACTACGGCAGCGGTGACGTCGTCCGCGGACTCACCAGGACCGACATCTGCGCGGAAGCCGGCGACTCCGGTGGCCCCTTCGTCAGCGGCACGCAGGCTCAGGGCACGCTTTCCGGCGGCTCCGGCGGTTGCCTGCTCGGTGGGCAGAGCTACTTCCAGCCGGTTCGTGAGGTGCTGTCCACCTACGGGCTGACGTTGCTCACCGGAGAGCCGTCCAGGGACAACAGCTGACGCTGCCACGCGTGCAGCCGCTGCGCGAAGGCGGCAGCGGCCGCCTGCGGGTCCGCGGCCTCGGTGATCGCGCGCACCACCACAACCCGGTCAGCACCGGCGGCGAGCACCTCGTCCAGCCGTGGCGTGGTTTCGATACCGCCGATGGCGAACCAGGGACGGCTCGACCGCGCCTGGGTGTTAGCTCTCGTGCTGCGCACCAGGTCCAATCCGGCGGCGGGGCGGCCGGGCTTGGTCGGGGTGGGCCAGCATGGACCGGTGCAGAAGTAATCCACTCCGACCTGCCGGGTGGCTTCGGTGACCTGCGCCGGATCATGAGTGGACCGGCCGATCACCACGTCGTCGCCGAGCACCCGGCGTGCCCAGCCGACTGGCAGGTCGTCCTGGCCCAGATGCAGCACGTGCGCACCGGCGGCAAGCGCGACGTCGGCTCGATCGTTCACCGCCAGCAGTGCGCCGTGGCGCTGGCACGCCCGCGCGAGGACTTCCAGCGCAGCGAGCTCGTGGCGAGCCTCCAGTGCCTTGTCTCTCAGCTGCAAGATGTCCACTCCGCCGGCCAATGCCGCGTCGGCGAACTCGGCAAGATCGCCGCGCTCGGTCCGGGCATCGGTGCACAGGTACAGCCGCGCAGTGGCCAGCCTGGCCCGGATCTGTACACCGTCCATGTTCGCACCGTATCGAGGTAGGCTGAAAACCGGTCCGCACGGGAGCCCGGGGCGACACCGGGCTGAGAGGGGGTCATGGCGACCCCGACCGTCGAACCTGATCCGGGTCATGCCGGCGCAGGGAGCGTGATGAGCAGTGGCCTTGTCCGGGGGTCTTTCCACTACCGTGGCCATCGTCGGTGGCGGGGTCATCGGGTTGAGTTGCGCCTGGCGTGCCGCGTCTGCGGGATTCGCGGTGACTGTGCACGACCCAGCGCCGGGATCGGGCGCTTCGCACATCGCCGGCGGGATGCTTGCCCCGATCACCGAAGCGGTGCCCGCTGAGCAGGAGGTGCTCACGCTCGGGGCGGCTTCGCTGCGCCGCTGGCCAGACTTCGCCGCCGAGCTGGCTACCGCTGGCGCCGACCCAGGTTTACAGACCCGAGGCACCTTCGCGGTCGCGCTGGATCCTGGTGATCGCGCCGAACTGGACCGGCTCGCCGAGCAGCTGTCCGGGATGGGACGGCAGGTGGAGATGCTCTCGGGTCGGGATGCGCGCCGCGCTGAGCCGTCCCTGGGCCCGCAGGTGCGCCGCGCGTTATCAGTACCGGGTGACCTTTCAGTGGACAACCGGGCGTTGATCAACGCCCTGCTTGTGGCGTGCCGCAGCACCGGGGTGAAGTTTCACGGCCAGCGCTGTACCGCGCTGCCAACGGCCGATGTGGTGGTGCTGGCCGCAGGGGCACACAGTGCCGGGCTGCACCCCGCGCTGGCCCGCGCGATTCGACCGGTGAAGGGCGAGATCCTGCGGCTGCGGTCCCGGTCGGGCACGTTGCCGCCGCCGTCGCGAACCGTCCGCGCGATCGTCAGCGGCCGACACAGTTACCTGGTGCCCCGCAGTGGTGGGTGGCTCGTGCTAGGAGCCACCCAGCGTGAGGTCGGTTTCGACACCGACGTCACCGCCGGTGCGGTCCGCGAGCTGCTCGCCGACGCCGAACGGGTGCTGCCCGCGATCGCCGAGTACACGTTGCAGGAGACGGCGGCGGGACTGCGCCCGGGTAGCCCGGACAACCTGCCGGTGATCGGGGAGCTGGAGCCCGGGGTGCTCGCCGCGACTGGGCATCACCGCCACGGGATCCTGCTGGCGCCCCTTACCGCCGACGCGGTGCTGGCGCTGCTGCGGGGGGAGGC
>JALZCO010000079.1 GCA_030863015.1 Actinomycetota bacterium | reverse complement strand
CACCGATGGCACATCCGGTCAGGCAGTGCAGTGTCGCGCTGAAGGCAACGCTTGTCAGGGCGCTCCCTGAGGTCGGCAGTTCGTGGTGATGATCGTGGCTATGAGTGGCCGCTTCCATCGATCCTCCCATATACCAGGGGGGTGTATACGATGCTCAGCTTAATATACCCCTATGGGGTACAGTCAAGTGGTCGGCGTCGCCTCTGCGACATCCGTAACATTCGCCTCTTAGCCCCAGCTGGCCACGGCTCACCGTCCGTGCTCGCGCCGGTCCGGCCCGGCGGCGCTGTGGTCGACGGACGCCCCGGCGGCCGCAGGTGTGACGCGGACCAGGGTGCATCCGCGAGCGTGGTAAGCAGTCGGCAGCCGCTCAGACGTCCACGGGATTGTCCACGTCGCGCCAGCGTCGTCAAAGCCGCTTCGCGGTGGCCGCGGCCAGCCTTGACCCGCTACCGCGACGAGATGAGCGACCAGGACGAGGGGATGGCCGGAGAGTACGTGCGCGACGGCGGCACGATCGCTGCGCATACCGCTGATCTAAAGGTCTGTCTATGGTGCACCGGTGACGCTACGCGGCGACTGGTGGACGGCGAGATGGTCACGGTGGATGGCGCGCTCGGCAGCGTGACGGCCGTGCGTTGAGCGCAGCTGGGCTCAGCCGAGGTCGGCGGTGTCGAAGGTGTCGCAGCTTGTCGGGTCCCCGGATTGGTAGCCGGTGAGGTACCACTTCTGGCGCTGCTCGGAGGTGCCGTGGCTGAACTGGCTCTCATCAACCCGACCGCCACCGAGCTCGGATTGGATGAAGTCGTCACCGATGCGGGCGGCGGTGTCGACTGCCGCGTCGACGTCTGCGTCGGTGACGTTGGTGATCAGCGGCCTACCGGATGGCCCCGGGGTTGTGCTCGCGTTCTTCGCCCAGACCCCGGCGTAGCAGTCGGCCTGCAGCTCAAGCCGCACCATACCCGAGTTCGGCCCCGAGTCGCCGACCTGGACCTGACGTGAGGTGCCGAGCAGGTTCTGCACGTGGTGACCGTACTCGTGCGCGATCACGTACGCTCGCGCGAACGGGCCGCCCTTGGCGCCGAAGCGCTGCTCAAGCTCCTGGAAGAAGCGCAAGTCGATATAGCTTTCGCGGTCAGCGGGGCAGTAGAACGGGCCGACCTCCGAGCTCGCGCTGCCACAGCCGCTGTTCACCCCGCCGTTGAAGAAGTTGATCCGGGGCTTGCGATAGGTCTGGCCGGAGCCGGCGAAGGCGTTGGTCCAGTAGGCGTCGAGAGAGTTAACGACGGCGACTACCTCGCAGTCGAGCGTGGTGTTCGCGTCCCGCCCGTACCGGCAGCTCTCGCTGAGCTGCGTGTCGTTAGTGCTTTGCCCCGCGCCGAGCTCGGGCAAGCCGTTAAGCAGCGGGCTGCTCGGGTCACTACCGAGTTGGGAGAGCAGGAAATACAGCAGTAGACCGATGATGCCAACGCCACCACCACCCACCGCGACTCGGCCACCGATGCCACCACTTCCACGGCCGCGCTGGTCGTCGACCTGGGACGTGTCGAGCTCGGCGCCCTCATCGAACTGCACACTGCCTCCTGCGAGCTCCAGCCGGCTCAGCACCGACATGCTCAACGAGGGTGACCAGATTGTCGAGGCGCACGTCGAGATGGTCCGCGACCCTGGCTCCGGCCATGCCCGGGTTGATCATAGGCCATGACGCGGAACGCTCGCCCGACTTGATGCAGGCCAACTGACGGCATGCCGTGACCCTCAGGGTCAGCGCCACTAGCGACAACCGTCCGTGTCCAAATCAGCCTCATATCGAAGCGCAACTCTTCTGCGGCATTGTCGAGGTTAATGGCATAAGCGTGCGCATCCCGATCGAGGCCGGCTACCACGCTTGATTGGTGTAGATCCGAATAATCGGTCGGCATGTGATATCAGGCCCTTCCTTACAGCAGCACGTTAAGGAGCAGGGTAAGAAGGACCGACGGCATAACGGAGACCAGGATCATCATGAGACATCCCCAGCCACCGCCGAGCGGACGGATCTCAACGCGCCCCCTACGCGTGCTGTGCTGTCCTTAGCGAGCGGTCGTGTTGTGGTACCCGGTATCGCGGCGCTGCTCACTACGACGGAACAGTGCTGGCAGGCCCGCCAGTCCTAGGAGACCTAGAAGCCCCCACTTCCCGTCGATGCCTTTGTTCTGATCCTCAGAGGGGGCGCTGGGCTCCTGCTCCTGGGTGACCGCAGGTGATGCCTGCGCTGGCAGCTGTGCCGGTTGGGCGAAAGCTGGAGCTGCGGGCGCCACGGTAAGGCATGCAGCAG
>JALZCO010000062.1 GCA_030863015.1 Actinomycetota bacterium | reverse complement strand
GCATCCGCACGCCGATCACACTGATTCTTCCAGCCGGGTGGCGCGAATCTCGTGCCCGCCGGAGGTGAGGCAGCGCCCGGTGCCGAGATCGAAGCGCCAGCCGTGCAGCGCGCAGGTCAGCACGCCGTCGTCGACGCTGCCGAACTTGGTGAGATCGGCACGCAGGTGCGGGCAGCGCCGCTGCACGCGCCAACCGTCGAGCTCGATGTCCTGGCCGTCGTCGTTTTGCTCGTCATACCAGTTCTCGACGTAGTCGATGCGCTCTTCGGACAGGCACTTGAAAAAGATGTAGACGTACTCGTTGTACTGCCCGACCCGGCTGGCGGTGAACCGGCACGACAGGAACAGGCTGTTGGACCAGTCGACCTCGTGGCGTGCGACGTTGGTCGCGATCAGGTCCGCTGTGGTGGACAACCGGTAGCGGCAGCTCTCCCCGGCGTAGCCGCGAACCTCGCGGGCGGGGAAGTCGACGACGATGGACAGGTCGCCGGCGTCCAGGCGCACTGCACCGCCCACTCCCGCGCAGATGTTGCCGGCGCGCTTGAGCAGTGGCTCCCACCAGGTCTTGAGCGCCTCGAGCAGGTCGGCGGGTACCGGCGCGCGGCCTTCCCGCTCCCGGGCCAGTTCGGGCTGCTTGCGGGCCTGCAACTCGCGCAGGTACGCGGTCTTCTGCTGGAAGATGTGCCGGATCTCGCCGTCGGTGTGCCGCTCGTGGGTCAGCGTGCAGTGCGGGCCGTCGAGCTGCGCGACGGTGCCCGGCAGCAGCAGGTGCGCCGACACCGCGGGTCGTGCGGCCCGCAGCTCGGTCAGGAACTCGGCCTGGTCGGTGAAGATGCTCTCGCCGTTGACGCCGTGCCCGTTGAGGTCGAAAAGGTCCTCATCCAAGAAGCACGGCGGCCCGGCGTTGGGAAACACGTGCGCGGCGCCGACGGCGTCGATATAGCGCAGCGCCCGGTCGGACTGCGCGGCGCGCTTGCGCCGCGCGAACTCCCGCTTGGCCCCCCCGGGCAGGTCGTAGACCATCGGCCACCAGATCGCGCCGGAGAACTGGGTGAAGTAGGCATGCACGTCTCCGAACTCGCGCAGTGCCTCGATGTCGAGCGGGTGCGCGTCGTTCTGGTTCAGCAGCACCGTATGCCCGTCGTCCAGCGACAGCGCCGAGTCCCCGATCGGGCCGTCACTCGGCCCGGTCAGCGAGGTGATCATGATGCGCAGCCCGTCGCGTTCTACCGGGACACCGCTTTCGGTGCGCAGGAACGTCGTGAAGCCCAGCGCCGCCAGCTCGCGCTCCAACTCGTCGGTCGGATATTCCGGCAACAGCACCGTGGTGTCCTTACGGACGTGGCGGCACAACAGCTCGGCATCGAAGTGATCGCGGTGCAGGTGCGAGACGTAGAGGTAGTCGGCCTGCCCGAAGCTGTCCCAGTCGAGCTGGCTGTTGTCCGGGAACGGGAACCACGACCCGAAGAACGCCGGGTTCACCCATGGATCACACAGCACGCTGCCGGCGTGCGTCTGGATGAACAGCCCAGCGTGCCCGAGCCCGGTGACGCGCATCCCATCTCCTCTGTGTCCCTGAGTAGTGGCTGTGTCGCGGCTGCAAGCGATTGCAGCCTATCCGGCGTGCTGACTCGCTGAACTGTCATGGAGCACAGCCGGGTCGAGGACGCGCTGCTGCAACGTCACGCCGCCGAGATCCCCGCTGCAGGTGCAGAGATTGTGGGGCCGGTACGAGGCCTGGAACTGCGGCATGGTCACTCGGTGAACGTCGGCTACTCGTATACGTTTTACCGCCCTCACTCGTGCCGACGTCACCGCACGGGATTTCAACTCTGCGCGCAGTGGCTCAACGGAGTGTGGCAGTACGATATTTCCCTGCCTGTCCGCTCGAACCAGTCACCGCTAGTGAAGACGAGGCGGTCGGTTTAACCACCTGTGAACGAGGGTATTCACTGGGTGTGTGGTTGCTCAGACCCCCTGGCGTGTACCGGCCGCAGGCAGATACGTGGTTATTGGCGCAGGCTCTCCACGACGCAACGATTCCCTATGCGGCACGTGTTCTGGATCTGTGTACCGGAACCGGTGCGCTGGCGGTCGCGGCGGCCCGCGCAGGCGCAGAGCACGTCACGGCCGTGGACATCTCGCGCCGAGCCGCGATGGCGGCTCGGTTCAACACCATGATCCGTGGGCTTCCGGTCCAGGTGATACGTGGAAATATGCTGAAGTTCCTTGCCGGTCGTCAGTTCGATGTCATTCTTGCCAACCCACCTTACGTGCCATGTGCACACCCGGACGTCCCGCGACGTGGACCGAGTAGGGCCTGGGACGCGGCGTTAGATGGCCGGGCGCTTCTCGATCCGTTGTGCACCAATGCTGCTGAACTACTGTCTGCCGGTGGAATGCTTTTAATCGTTCATTCAGCGGTATGTGGAGTTGAGACCACCTTGGACCAGTTGCGTCAGCGAGGATTGAAAGCTGCTGTTGTGGCTCGTCGTATGGAGCCATTCGGTCCGGTGATGCGAAGCCGGATTGAACTACTGGAGCGGCAAGGACTGATCGAGGTGGGACAGCGGTACGAGGAATTGGTGGTGATCCGTGGTGACCGACCCGGTCCACAACCGTGATCCGGATAGCTCGGCTACCGGACTGTTGCGTCGAGACCGAAGGCGGGTCACCGTAGTCGCCGGCGGCCCCGTACTCGTCGAAGGCCCGGTCGAGTTGGTGACCGATGACGGTCAGGTCGTCACCTCGGACCGGTTTGTGGTCGCGGTATGTACATGCCGACGTAGCCGGCGTTACCCGTTCTGTGACGCCAGCCACCGCAGGCGCGTCCGTCAAGACACCGAGGACGACGACTCGGCATCAGACCTGGACTGAGTGCTCCGGCAGCGACCGGCGCAGCGACGTCGTGCCACTGTGCCAGGCATCGAGCAGGTGTCCGGCCAGCCGCGCCTCCAGCAGCTCAGTCGCGGCGATCCCGAACACGACGTCCGCAGCGAGGCGAGGTTCCCGGTGAAGCAGGTCACCGATCACATCCCGGCGCAACACCTGTTCATGCACGGCATCGGCTTCGACGTGTTCGGTGAAGAAGTAGCTGCACGCTGGGGGCGCGCCTAGCCTTTCCATTGCCTGGGCTATCCGTCGCGCGCTGGGCGCAGTGGTGACTTCGGCAGCCGCGAAGTGCCCGACCATGGCACCGCGCAGCCTGCGATGCAGCCCGAACATCGACATCATGTTCACGATCGCGATTGCGGGTCCGGGCACCTCGTCCAAATAGTGCAGATACGCCGGAGACAAACCCGCGGCGGCCATGAGATCGGCATAGAGCTGGGCATGCACACGCTCGCCACGACCGCCACCGAACTCGTCGAACTCAACCGCCACCAATGATGCCTTGGCCTGGCCCTGCAGGCGAGGAATGACCCAGGCGTGTGGATCCGCTTCCTTCAGGTGATAGACCGAACGATGCACGATGTACTCACGCATCTGCCACCACTGGGCAACATCGCGAAGGTAGTGCGAGACGCCGTTGCCCGGTACCGGTTCAACCAGCAACGCATCCAGTGCGGCGCTGACGTCGTCGTCTTCGCTGTCGGTGTCGCGGTGCAGCGCGGTGAGGAAGGTGCGCTCCATCGCTGCACGCAGTCGCAGCAGCTCCGGCTCCCACTCCCACCGCGAATCGACGCCCTCGAAACCTCGATAGTGCAGTTCGTAGCAGATGTACAGAGCCAAGTTCAGGTCTTCGCCATACGGATCGGCCCGACCAGCATCCGCCAGCGGCAACGGCTCAGATGGCGGACGTTGCGCCAGCGCGTCGACCACGGTGGCCGACAATGGCCCGCGGGGTATCGGCAATCGACGGCTGACGACATGCGCATCGCTGACGGCAGCGGCCAGGACCATCGGCTCTCCAACTCGACTAGGACCAACGTCCACTCAGCGAACGCTCAAACTCAGCGCCCAGGCTATGCGTTGCCCTGCGGAAGGGGGTGCCGTAGCCGGACAGTGGTGCCTTGGAGATCCGGTTCGACGTGCGCTTCGGCGGTGAGTCTGTGCATGAGTGGCAGTCCACGGCCGCGCCGGCCGGTGGGCACTGTGGGGGGCCGCCAGGTGCCGTCGTCCGTGATCGCGATGGTGATCGCGCCGTCGGTGGCCGTGGCACGTAGCCGCATGGAGCCTGGTTCCCGCCCCGCAGCGAAGGCGTGCTCGGCAGCGTTGGCGAGTGCTTCGTACACCGCGAGGGTGAGGTCGTTGGCGTCATCGTCTCCGACGAGTGTCTTGACCCAGCGGCGAAAGGTTCGGCGCAGCGCGGTGGCGTTGTGCACGGTCGCGGATGCCGTGACGTCCAGCGGCGGTAATGCGAATGGCCACGGGGAGCCGGAGGGCCGGGAAAGCAGCCCGTCAAGTGGACGAGTCATGACATCGGGATACCCCTCATTCGGGGGGATTAACCATTCCTCCCGGCCTGGCATTGCAGCAGCTGAAGAAGGAAGTTTACTCCTGGGTGAGATAGGGTAACGGACAGCAACGATCGTGCTGGTGTCTGACTTCGGCGCCGGCCGTACAAGATCGGCGCCCTCCGGGGCGTCGGAGTGGCTTATGAGGAGGGAGCTGGAGATGGGGTTACTACCTGGCACGTTGAGTATCGCAGGACCGTTGTCGTCCGACCTCCTGAGTTTGGAGGTGGCTGAGCACGAACCCGACGCTCGGGTGGTCACCGTAGTAGGCGAGATCGATGCGCTGACCGCCCCGGAACTGGCCACCTTTCTGACCGCGCAGGTGGTTGCGGCCCGGGTCGTGGTGGTCAATCTCGATGGTGTGCGGTTCATGGGGTCTGCCGGGTTGTCCGTGCTGTTCGAGGCCAACGAGCTCGCTGGCCGCGAAGACCACGAGTTGTGGTTGGTGTGCAACTCCCAGACCGCCAACTGGGCACTGGAGGCCACCGGACTACGAAAGCACTTCACCTTCGCCGACAGCGTGCCGGACGCCCTGCAGAACCTGACCTGACGGGCGCGGTCCCGCAAGGGCGGAGGGCCTCCTCGGCATCGGCTGCGATGTGGGCAATCATGTCGAGATGAGCAGCCCATCCGCCAGTTTCCTGGTTCTGCTGTTCGTGCTGATCGGCGGCTACTTCGCGGCGTCGGAGATCGCGCTGGTCTCGCTGCGCGAGGGCCAGGTTCGCAGGCTGGCCGAGCGCGGCAGGCGTGGCAGAGCGGTGGCCCGTCTGAGCGAGGACTCCAGCCGGTACCTGTCCGCGGTCCAGATCGGCGTGACTCTCGCTGGGTTCTTCGCGGCCAGCTACGGCGGCGCTACCCTCGCGGTCAGCTTGCAGCGGGTGCTGGTCGGATGGGGATTGTCCGATGCCCTGGCCGAGACGGTGGCGCTGGTGGCCGTCACGTTGATCGTGGCCTACGTCTCGCTCGTGCTCGGGGAGCTCGTCCCCAAGCGGCTGGCCATGCAGCGGCCTGAGTCGGTGGCGCTGCTCGTCGCGCCTGTTCTGGATCGCATCGCCCAGCTGCTCCGCCCGGTGATCTGGCTGCTGTCGGTGTCGACCAACACGGTTGTGCGCCTGCTGGGTATCGATCCGCACGCCAAGACCGACGACGTCAGCGAGGAGGAGCTACGAGTTCTGGTCGGTAGCCACGAGCAGCTCACACCGGAGGAGCGTCGAGTCCTCACCGATGTTTTCACCGCTACTGATCGGGTTCTGCACGAGGTCATGATCCCGCGGACCGAGGTGGATTTCCTGGCGGGGACGATGCCGATCGAGGAGGCTGCGGACTACATCGCTAGCCGACCGCATTCACGCTATCCCGTCGCTGGAGATTCTCCGGATGACATCCTGGGCGTCGCTCACGTCCGCGACGTGCTCACCGCCGTCCACCGCCGTCATTGCGATCACTCGGGGGCTGATCAACCGCAGACCGTTGCCGAGCTCGTCCGGGATGCACCGTGGCTGCCTGGGACGCTGCCGCTGGTATCGGCGTTATCCCAGATGCGCCGCCGCGGGCATCTCGCCATCGTCGTCGACGAGTACGGCGGCACGGACGGCATCGTCACGCTTGAAGACCTCATCGAGGAACTGGTCGGCGACATTGAAGACGAATACGACCCCCGCGGTCGACCCAGCCGCCGGCTCGACGACGGCAGTATCGAGCTGGACGGGCTGTTGCACCTGGACGACGTTCGTGAACTGGTCGGAATCGAGCTTCCGGAGGGTCACTACAACACTCTCGCCGGATTTGTGGTGTCCCAGCTCGGGCACATACCCACGGTCGGGGACAGCATCGAAGCACTGGATCACCGCTTCACCGTCACGGAACTGGACGGCCGGCGCATCGCCCGCGTCCGCATCGCCACGACTGATCCATCAACAGTCGCACCCGAAAGCTAACACTGTGGATCTGCCTCGGCATTTCCTGGGCTTGGTTGACCAATGAACGTGATTGGCTTTTCAATGAGATGCGGCTCGGGTTCGGCGCCATGTGGGGTGAACCAGGGAGCATCAGCAGGCGCGTCCGGACATAGTCTCCACTTCCGAGCGACTCGGTCGACGCCTATGGGGTATACCGTCAAGGCGCCGTCGGCCTCGATGTGCAGACGGAGAAAATGCTTCAGGTGCTGGTGGTGCTGGGCTCCGTACCCCTCGGTTTGGTGAAGGCCAAAGCAGTTGGCTGCCCAGAGATAGCCCGACAGCCCCACCATTCCTCCGATGCCACCCATCACGCCGACCAGGCTGAGGAAGGCGACCAAGGACCACACGCCCCCGAACCCGAAGGCAGACGACAGCCAGGAGGCGGCAATCATGACCCCGGCCACGCCCGCGACTTGCAGCGTCGAATGGACCGTCCCCACCAGGAATCGACCGACGCCCCTGGCATCGTGGGCGAAGCGGACCGTCCCAGCCAAGGATAAGATCATCAGGATGATGAGGAGGAAGAACGTCGGGCTCTCCCATAAAGCGTGGCGCAGGTTATCGAGGCCAAGGGAGACGTGGCTGTCCCCTAGATGCAGTCCGAGCATGAATGCCAGCAGCACGTGGACGGCACCGAACACTGCGGCAAGGGGCAGGTTGTAGGGAGGAAGCAGCCAGATCCGCTTCCTCAGCCGTCTCGATACCGCCGGCGACGGATAGGTCTCGACTCTGCGGTAGGCGATAGATCCCTCTGCTCGGGAAAGGTGCATGCGCTCGGGGAGGTTGTGGGTGGGATGTAAGAAGGCGCCGCCGCCGCCCGAGATGATGTGTTGCCGGCAGCCATCCTCCTCCTCGTAACGGGCATAGTGATGCTTACCGCTTTTGAGGTACAGCAATAGCTGGGCACCACTGGGCTGGATGACCTCGCGCTCGAGGTACTCCACATCCCGGTCGGAATGGACCTCGGTCGGCTTCCTGCCGCTCTGGACCTCCTTGGCGGTGCATAGGATGACGCGGTCCCCTGGCTGCACCTGGGCCGCAGCGACGTCGGCGAAGTACTGCAGTTGAGCTTCATCGATGTAGGCCCCGAACTGGATGTCGATGCCCCACAGCCACCAGCCGTTCGGCAGCTTGAGCGCGAAGTAGCTCCGGCGCTGGCGGGTTGCCCATCCGCCGATCCAGCGGTTGCGGCAGAAGATGCTGGTGAAGTTGACCAACCCGTCGTACCAGTCGTGGCTTCCGGGAATGGCGAAAAGCTCAGGAGCTTTTCCGCGGACGCACGGCAGCGCCGCCCGGTACGGACCCAGCATGCGGTTCTCGTACTCCGCGGCGTTGGGCACCGGATAGGCCTGATCGCCCCCCATGACAAGGATCCGCCCCCGCTCGGTGGAGTAGGTCTCACCGTCCCAGTCGATCTTGAGCTCTTCGGTGGCCAGGAGCCTGGCAATCGTGTAAGTCGAGTTCCACCCATCGCCGACGTCGGCCACATAGTCCAGCCACAGCTGGGCTTCCCCGGAGTGATCCGGAACCTCGGCTGGCTGCAGTGCCTGCAACTCCCGGCTGTCGGCGTAGGAGCTGAAGATGCCGGAGAGCAGAACTCGGACAGCAGTGTCGACGAGCTGGTGGGGATCGAGCCAACGCACCATGGGCCTGCGCACGAATCCGAGGTCGGAAGGATGAGACGGGCGAGGAGGGCACGGAGGAGGTGTATCGGTGGGACCCGCAGGTGTCTCAGCCATGCTGACATTCTTACAGCGGACGTGCTGGCGTTGCTTTCCTTCATGGGGCGACAACCGCGGCAGGCGGCCGCGTCCTCAACCATCGAAGAAGCGGCCCCGGCTTCCTGGTGAAACTCTCACCTGCGCACCGGCCAGACTGGTCAGCGGGGCCGTTGCTGTCACTGCCAGTAACAAGGTATCCACATCCGCCCTTTAATGGAGTGGTAGGGCGAGGAAGCATTACGGCAATACTGCTGGGATCTGCACAGAGCGCCAGCGAAGAGAGTTGATATAGCTCATTCGCGCGGGAGCGGGTCAGGGCTAAGGGTTTCAACTTCTTCTGCACGATCTCTTTTTATTTCATGGATCTCGGCGTGGCGGTCGCCACAGCACAAAGCAAATTCGAACATGCGCCTTATGCTGGCGAAATCTTGAGAGGCGCGGTCTGTCTGTGTGGTCTGAAGTGATCGAGCATGCGAGCGGGGCTAGAAGGAAGGAAGACACCAACATGCCGCACCGCGAAGGCACCCGACCGATAGGACGCGTCGGAGCGTGCCTGGCGTTCATCTCATCGATCCTCATCCTCACCGTATCCACCCCGGCATCGGCCGACGAGGCGGCTCCACCGGGCTATGGATACTTCTCGGTCCAGTTGACCGGAAGTCACATCCCTGGCGGAGGCGACTCCCATGGGCAGGGCCACGCCCGGCTCGACCTCGACCCAGAACATGAGAAAGCCTGCTTTGTTCTCAGCTGGCACAAACTCGACGGAGCGGTGACCGCCTTCCATCTCCACGCCGCGCCCGCTGGGCAGCAGGGCCCACACTGGATCGATTTCTTCAACGACAAGCGCTTCGCCGGAGCCAGAAACACGG
>JALZCO010000031.1 GCA_030863015.1 Actinomycetota bacterium | reverse complement strand
GATCGTCACCGGTGGCGCCACGATCTGGCTGGGCTTCACCGGTGGAGTGCCGGAGTTCCTGGCTGCCGCTCTGGTCGCTGGGATGGGTACCGGGCTGATCACGCCGGCGCAGGGCGCCACGGTGGCCGATGTGATCGGCTCGCGGGCCAAGGGTGGTCCAGTGCTCGCAGCTTTCCAGATGACTGCCGATATCGGTGCAATCCTCGGGCCGGTCGCGGCCGGACTGATCGCCGATCAGCTGTCCTACGCTGCTGCCTTCGCCCTGACCGGCGCCATCTCGCTGCTCGCCGCGGTGGCCTGGCTGCGGTCACCGGAGACTCTGCCCCGGTTGCAGGACAACACTGCAACCGATATCGCTGTCGAATGCGGCTGCCGCGACGAGGGCCCCGAGGTACCGACCGGGCAGCGGATGGCAGGGCGGTCGCACCGGCCGCATGCGTGACGCCACTCAGCTCATGCTGACCCCGATCAGCGCACCAACCAGGTAGGTCGCGACCGCGGCGATCGCGCCGAATCCCACCTGACGCAGCCCCCCCACCCACCACGAGCGGATGGTGAACCGCGACGCGAGCGCCCCGGCTACGAACAACCCCACCGCCCCCGCGCCGAGGCCTGCGGCCAGCGAGTCGAAGCCGAGCAGGTAGGGGATCAGGGGGATCAGGGCGCCGATCGCGAAGCACAGGAATGACGAGCCGCCGGCCACCCAGGGGGAGGGTTGCTCGTCGGGATTCACCCCGAGCTCCTGGTTGATGTGCACTCGGACCGCCAGCGACGGGTCAGCGTGCACCTCGTCGGCGACCTGCTGGGCGGTCCTGCGGGTCAGCCCCATCTGGATGAAGGAGCTGACCAGCTCGGCCTTCTCTGCGACCGGGTGCCGGCGCAGCTCGTCGCGCTCCACCGTGACCTCGGCGCGTACGGCGTCGTTCTGCGTCTCGACCGAGGCGTACTCGCCCAACGCCATCGAGAACGCACCGGCCACCAGCCCGGCCATCCCGGTCAACACGATCAGGCCGGCACCGGCGCCGCCGCCACCCACTCCGGCTATCAGCGCAATGTTGGTCACCAAACCGTCCATCGCGCCGAAAACGGCCGGTCGTAGCCATCCTCCGGATAGGTCCTGGTGGACGTGCCCGACCTCGTCACCTGGATCGACAGCCATCCCGCACCTCCGTGGCGCCGTCGTCGGCCCACGGTACGGAGCACACCGCCTCCATCCGGAACTCAGGTTCGCCTCGCCATGGGCAGCCTCAGCTGTGAACCGAATGAATGACTACGCTGATCGGGGTGGCTCGCCCAGCCCGTACCGTCCTCGATGGGCTGGCACCGTGGCGCGGCTGGGGCTGGCCTCGGCGAAGTTGTTGATGGTGTTGATGATCGGGATAGCCCAGGCGTAGGTCCGTGGGCTGGCCATCGACTGCGTTGCTTCGGCGGTGGCGGGGCGGTGGCTGAGGGCGCCACCCGTTACCCGCAGGAGCGTCGTGGCTGATGGTGCGGCCCCGAACGGCACTGAGCGTCGACGGAAGGCTGTGCGCAGATCCGGACAGGCAGTGCAATCGTGCCGGGCATCCGGCCGGATAGGCGGGAGGGCAGGTCGTGGGCGGCGCCGAACGGGGCGAGGCAAAGCGCAAGCAGCAGGCTACCCAGGCGGTGACGGCGGCCCGTGGAAATGGCGGACCCAGCCGCGGGGCAGTGGCCGCAGTCGCCATCGTCGTCGCGCTCGCCATCGTCGTCGGGCTCGGGCTGTGGCTGCACAACCGCAACAAGCCGGATGACCTCCCCGCCGCGATCCCGGTCGCCGCCGCCGGCCCGGAGTACCCGGTGGTACTGCAGGGCGACACCGTGATCACCGGAAGCCCCCAGGCGCCGGTAACCATTGACATCTACGAGGACTTCCTGTGCCCAGGCTGCGCGGAGTTCGAGAAGATGCACCATCCCCGGCTTGCGCAAGCTGCCGCGGACGGCACGGCGCGGGTGGTGTACCACCCGGTTGCCATCCTTGACGAGTACTCCGAACCAGCCGGGTACTCCACCCTGGCTGCCGGTGCGACGTTCTGCGCCGCCGAGGCCGGCATCTTCCCCCGGTTCCACGACAGCCTGTTCGCCACCCAGCCGGCTGAGGGCGGTCCGGGGTGGACCAGCGCCCAGCTCCAGCAGCTCGCTCGCGACCTGGGTGCCGGTGACAGTGTCGCGCGGTGCATGCAGGCCGGTACCGACCGGCGGGTCGCCGCCTCCACTGAGATCGCCAGGCGTTTCATCAGCGGCCTACGCTCCGATGGCCGGTTCGGTACTCCGAGCGTCGTGGTGAACGGCACGCTCGTCGACATCAGTGACCAAGGTTGGTTGGACCAGGCATTGAGCCGCGCCCAACGCTGACCTGGTCCTGTTGCGGGGAGGAGCTTCGGTCTCGTGTACGGTGACCTACGCGCCGCGGCAGGCCTGTGGCGATCTTTTCGGGGCTGTAGCGCAGCTGGTAGCGCACCGCACTGGCAGTGCGGGGGTCACGGGTTCGAATCCCGTCAGCTCCACCGAAGAATGCTTGGGTCTCGGACCTCGGCGTTCATGTTTCTCCGGTGTGCGAGTCCCTTCTCTTGCCGCTACGGAAAAGTAATCGCGATCCGAGTTGTATGGGCTGACGATGTCCGATCATGCTTGATATGCGGTGATCTTCACAGACACGCCGACGTGCCTTCCGGATCCGTCGTCCGTGGACGGGGAGGGTTCCGCATGGCTGATTTCACGGTGTGTTTGACACGTTCTGTTGATTCGTCTGGTGATCCGATGGTGCAGCTGGGTGCCTCGGTGCTGGATGACTATCGCGACTTCGGTGGTGAGGATCTGGATTCGCGGCATCCTATACACGTGTGCTCAATCCGGCAGGCGGTTCACCACACCCATCGAAAGATCGTCACGTGATCGACGGTGATTTCCCGCTCAGCCACAGCTTCTTCACATCGCGGTACGACAGTCCGTACCGTAGATACCAACGCACCGCCACCATGATTACGTCTGGCGGGAGCCGGAACCCGCCGAAAGCCGACCGCAGCTTGCGACGAGGATGAGGACGCATCGGTACAGCCTGCCCGAGCTTGTCCCCCATCGACGCAACAGTGCCCATCTACCTCCGCGAGCTCGAGGAATTCCTCTATACCCACCCCGACGTGCTCGGCGCCCAAGTGATCAGGGTACCGGACGCCCAGTACGGCGAGGAGCTGTGCACCGGGGTCCAGCGAGGACGTCGGTGGGCCTGCCTGGCTCAAGGCGTCAGTACCTTTGGGGGACGAGGGTCGACTCGTCTTTGGGAGGCCGGTCGTAACTGGCTCCGCTGGCACGCTTGCCCAGCTCGATCGGCCCAGGCAGCACGTCGTCGTAGTCGATGGAGTCAAGCAGGTGAGCGATGCAGTTCAGGCGCGCCCGCTTCTTGTCGTCGGACTCGATGGTGCTCCAGGGTGCCTCGGGCGTGTGGGTGTGGGCGAACATCACATCCTTGGCCTTGGAGTACTCGACCCACAGCTCGCGTGATTTGATGTCCATCGGGCTGAGCTTCCAGCGTTTGGTCGGGTCTATCGAGCGCTGCTGGAAGCGCCGCTCCTGTTCTTCGTCGCTAACTGAGAACCAGTACTTCCGTAGGATGATCCCCGAGCGGACGAGCATCCGCTCGAACTCGGGGCAGGCGCGCAGGAACTCCTGATACTGGGCCTCGGTGCAGAACCCCATGACCCGCTCGACGCCGGCGCGGTTGTACCAACTCCGATCGAAGAAGACCATCTCCCCGGCGGCGGGAAGATGCGCGACGTAGCGCTGGAAGTACCACTGAGTCTTCTCGCGTTCAGTCGGCGTGCCGAGCGCGACCACCGTCGCGCCGCGCGGGTTGAGGGGCTCAACGATCCGCTGGATCGTTCCGCCCTTGCCGGCGGCGTCGCGTCCCTCGAACAGCGCGACGACTTGCAGCCCCTTCTCCTTGACCCAGTACTGCAGCTTGACGAGCTCGAGCTGCAACCGGGCGAGCTCAGCCTCATAGACCTGTTTCTTCAGCTTCTTGGGCTTGGTGTGGCCATCGGTCACTGCGACTCCTCAAGCGAGTCAGTGGGTGAAACTATGGGGAAGGTCTGGGTGGCGCTACCGCAACTCGCGCCGAGCCCTGTCCGAGCCGGCAGGAGCAGCGGCAAACACCGCACCGCCGGGTGCAACGGGTCCATGTCGAGCAAGGCAATCAGCCCCTCCAGGCACGACGGAGACGACAACCCAGGGTGCCCACCAAACCGCCGGCCCACGCACGCCGGCGCCACAGCCCCTGCTGACCAACGGCCACAGCACGAGCAGGACGGGCCTGTTGCGTTGACGGATGAGGGCTCGGGCAGGGTGGGAGGATGCGTTGCAGTCCAGGTCGAAGTATCAGGCATGGTTTCCGGAGACCGGTTCACCCAGCGCCCGTTCGTGTCCATGGTCTTGAACCTGCTCAGGTACGGGGCGTCTTCCGGCGTGCTGCGGCTGGCGTGGTCTGGCATCACCTCGTCGGTCGAATACACGTGCAGGCCGTGCTGGGTCCGCGATGTGCCGGGTGATGGTCGACTTGCGCGCGCCGCTGCCGCCGATCCAGTAGACGTGCTGCAGCCGTGCTCGCAGCGCCGCGGCGTTGGCGGTCTGTTCGTGTTCGTCAGGTCGCATGATCATCCGATTTTTGTCAACGCGGAACGTCCGCTCAGCTTTCACGACCCCAACAAGCCGACAGGTCCGGCAGGCAGGAGGGTCCACAAGCATCCGCACTTGCCGCTGTGCGCTCGGTGAACGCTGGGCATGAGCGACTATGGCGCGTCGCGGTCAGCGTTGTTTTTGTCCGTCGAGTGGGTGGTGTCCGGTGGATACCGGCGTTGTGTAGGAGGCGCTTGACGCTCTTGAGGCTCACGCCGTGGGTAGCGGCGAGGGAGGCGGCGGTGGCGCCTTTGCGGTAGGCGATGATCAGGTCGGCGATGTCGCGCTCATCGAGGCGGTCGCGCAGGCTCCACGGACGCTTCGCGTTCGGTCTCGGCGCACACACCGGGCTGGTGAGCGCTACGGTGTGGCAAAGCTACAGGTCAGCAGCCTGCGTCGAGTGCGAGTAAGCGGCAGGTAGCTCCACCGAACATGGGTTCGCCAGCATCAACGCCGAGTTGTACGTCTGCCTGGCCACCTGTGCACAAAACTCGGTCCTACCGAGTCCCTGCGTGACCTCAGCAAGCGCGTCCGGTTGTAACAGCGCGGAGGCGACTTCAAGGCTCGGTCACGCGCCCGGAGTCAGGCGCTTGCCCGTCCGGCGACGGGATCCGCGGTCATGATTGAGCCCCTTGCATCCAGGACCTGTATATCGAAGGACTTATTTCACAGATCAGGATAGAACGGACAAGCGGCGGAGGAAGCTGATCGGCTTTTCATACGTAAAGCCGATCAGCTTCAAACCGTTCACCGCCTAGTCGAACCAATCGGCGCAGCGCAGGCTATGACGGTTTCAGCGACATTAACGTCCATTGCCATGGAGACCGACTCGCTGGCCACGCTCACCCAAGACCCAAGCTCAGTCGACTTCCGCCACCCAAGCTCAGTCGACTTCCGCCGCTGCGGTGGCACGCTCGCGCACATCAACAGCCTCGCCGAAGACGGAGAGTGGCTGTGTCATCTGCCAGAAGGTCACGACGACGTCTGTCGAGCTCCTGACGGCACCACGTGGTAGCTACCGGCAACCGGTAAGGCGAGTCGTGGCTATGGAAAGAGCCGGAACCGGCAGACAACCGTGCGGAAATGCGGTAGGCGCACGGTAGAGGCGTGAATGGCCAGCCGACCCTGACGCACTGCCTGTACTGCTCGCTGCAGTGCGGCATCGCCTTGCAGGTTGCTCCCGACCGGATCCACCTGACTCCCCAGGAGGATTTCCCGACCAACCGGGGCGGGCTGTGCGGCAAGGGATGGGCTGCCGCCGAGTTGCTCGACCACCCGGAGCGGCTGGCTATGCCCCACTCACCTCACCCAGCGCAGTCCGCTCCGATTTACAGATCCTGCGCGACCTGGTCGGCGCCACGTTGCTGGGCGATGTCAGCAAGGTGGCTTCACTGACCAGGCGTTCGACCGTCGGGTGCCGTCACCCGAGGAGCGGATCAAGCTGCTGTTCGACATCGGCGCTCCGCCACCGGATGTCGGCGCGGCGGAGCTGGCCGACGAAGCGCAGGTCTGTAACTGCCACGGGGTCAGCAAGGGTCAGCTGGTGGCCTGCGTGCGGGACGGGCAGCGCAGCGTCGGCGGGGTTATGGCCGCCACCCGCGCAGGCAAGGGCTGCGGCTCGTGCAAGGGTCTGGTCGCCGACATCGTGACCGCGGCGTTGGGCGACGACTTGCAGACCGATCCGGCCGAGGGTTATTACGTGCTGTGCATACCCATGGACAAGCCACATCTCATGGCCGAGATTCCGAAACGCGGGCTGCGCTCGCCGCCGGCGGTTTTCACCGCACTCGCGAAGGACGGTGCTGAGCACGCCGCTGCACGCGCTCCAGGCAATCTGCCCGCATCGCCGTGGTCCCGCTCGCAGACGGCCTCATCGACGGCGCCCAGGTAGTGTGTCCGCTACCACGCATTCCGGCTGGTCGACGGGCACTGCACCACCGGCGCACGGCCAGTTCAGGCATACCAGGTGGCGGCGCAGGACGGCGAGCTCGTGCTGCGAGTCTGAGCACCGATCCGAGGACCGCTGCTTCCCAGCAAAGTGGCTGTAACAACAATCGCCTAGCGTCGGGCCCCATGGGTGACTTCGTGGACTCGCGGATCGGCGTCGAGGAGGAGTTTCACCTCGTCGACCTGCAGACCAGGAGAGCGGTCCCGGCGGTCGATGCCATGCTTGCCCAGTTGGATGGCGACTCGTTCGCACCGGAGCTGCAGCGCTCCCTGGTCGAGGCCAACACGTTGCCCTGCGAGAGCCTCGATGAGCTACGTGCCGAACTGTGCCGGCTGCGCCGCCGGCTGAACGAGGTTGCTGATCCCCTCGGATTGGGCGTGGTGGCGACCGGAACCGTTCCGATGGTCGACCTGCTCGGCACTGACATCTCGGCCGGCGCGCGCTACGAGCGGATGCAGCACGAATACCAGCTCCTGGTCCGCGAGCAACACATCTGTGGGGTTCAGGTACACGTCGACGTGCCCGATCGGGACGTTGCAGTCGCCGTCGTGCAGCACGTGGCGTTGCACCTACCGACGTTTCTGGCGCTGTCGGCCAGCTCGCCGTACTGGCGGGGGGTCGACAGCGGTTATGCCAGCTATCGCTGCATGGTCTGGCAGCGTTGGCCGACTGCCGGCCCGCCAGGACCGATGCGTACGGCCGCAGACTACGACGCCATGGTGGCCGACCTGGTCGCCTCGGGAACGATCAGCGACCCCGGCATGGTCTATTTCGACATCCGCCCGTCAGCGCACCTGCCCACCGTCGAGCTGTGGATCTGCGATGCCTGCCCGGCGGTGGACGATGTCGTCCTGATCGCCGGTCTGTTCCGGGCGCTGGTGCACCGGGCCCGTGAGTGGGTTCAGGAGGGCAAACCCTTCCCTGAGACCCGCCCGGAGCTGCTGCGGGCAGCGACCTGGCGGGCGGCTCGATCCGGGCTGGAGGGTGACCTCGTCGACCTTGCCGGCCCATCCGGACCGGCCCTCGTGCCACCCTCGCGGCTCGTCGAAGGGCTGGTCACTGAATTGCGACCGGAGCTGGAGACATCCGGCGACTGGAAGCAGGTGCTCGAGCTGTCCCAACGAGCCCTTGCCGCGGGGAGCTCTGCGGCCCGCCAGCGCCGGATGTTCGGCCGGCGCGGCGAGCTCACCGACGTAGTTGACGATCTGGTCGCACAGACTCGCGGTGAGTCGTTGCACCGCGACCCGCCGACCACGGTGCCGACGACGCCGGCGCTGCTCGACGGGTACCTCGGTGCCGGCAACCACAGCGCCCGCTACGACGAGGCGGTGGGGGCCAGCGGCCGGGTTCTGCCGCACTATGGCTGGATGTTCCGGACGCTTGACCGGCTGGGAGCCCGAGGCATGACGGCCGCGGTGTCCGCGCTGCGAACCGAGCAGCAGGCGCGTGGTGTGACGTTCCAGGTGGCTGACGACGAGCCGGACCGGTTGTTCCCGCTGGACCTCGTGCCGCGCATCGTCAAAGCCGAGGACTGGGCGACGCTGACGCCAGGGCTGATCCAGCGGGTGCGCGCGCTGGAGGCATTCCTGCACGACGCTTACGGCCGGCAGGATGCCATCCGGGATGGCGTGCTGCCGGCGTCGGTGGTCACCGGCTCACCCGGCTGGAGCCGCCTGGGAACGCTATGCAGCCAGCGCACGGTGCGAGCCGCCGTCAGCGGGATCGACCTGGTGCGAGACAGTGCGCAGAGCTGGCTGGTGCTCGAGGACAACCTGCGGGTGCCTTCTGGTATCGGGTACGCGATGATCAGCCGGCGACTGGTGCGCAGCGTGTTGCCAGATCTGGAGCCACCTGCCGGCGTGGTGCCGCTGGAAGGCGTGCCCGAACTGCTGCGAAAGACGCTGCTTGCCTCGGCTCCCGATTGGGACGGCGACCGGGACGGGGACGGGGCGATCGCCCTGCTGAGCGCTGGCCCCATTGACGCCGCGTTCTACGAGCATCGGCTGCTGGCCGAGCAGATGGCTGTGCCCCTGGTCACGCCCGGGGAGCTCACCGTCACCGACAGCGGGGTGTACGCGCACGGTCGGCACCTTGGTGTGCTCTACCGGCGGCTCGACGAGCAGACCCTGCTCGAC
>JALZCO010000029.1 GCA_030863015.1 Actinomycetota bacterium | reverse complement strand
GTGCCGTGTTGGGCCGGGGCACGATGGGCACGGTGTGGTCGGCCCACGACGAGGTGCTCGGCCGGCCGGTTGCGGTCAAGGAGGTGCTGCTGCCGCCGGGTATTCCGGAAGTCGAGGCCGACGCCGTTCGGGAGCGGACGATGCGCGAAGCCAGGACCATCGCCGCGCTGTCACACCCCAATGTGGTGACCCTGTACGACGTGGCCCGGGAGGGTGCCGCACCGTTCGTGGTGATGGAGTTGGTGCCTTCCCGCAGCCTGGCCGAGCTGCTGCTGCAGGGACCCCTGCCGCTGCAGCAGGTGATCGCCGTGGGAGCCGCGGTAGCGGCGGCACTGCAGGCCGCGCACGCGGCGGGCATCACACACCGGGACGTCAAGCCCGGCAATGTGCTGGTGGCCCACGACGGCCGGATCAAGCTCACCGACTTCGGGATCGCCCGGAATCCAGCCGATCAGACGTTGACCGCGACCGGTCTGATGTTGGGCTCCCCTGCCTACATCGCTCCGGAGATCGCCTCCGGTGGCCCAGTCAACCCGGCGGCAGACCTGTGGGGACTCGGCGCGACGCTGTTCTCCGCAGTCGAGGGCAGACCGCCGTACGACGCGGGCACTGCGATGGCAACAGTCGCCTCGGTGGTGCAGGACGAGGTGCCCAGGTCATCGTGTACCGGACCGCTGGCCGAGGTGATCAGCGGGTTGATGACCAAGGATCCAGCGCATCGGATGCCGCTGTCGCAGGTGCGCCAGCTGCTCGGCGCACCCCCCGAGCCAGCAGGCCCCGAGTCCGCCCCGCGCCCTGCGTCCGCCGCAACGAGCACCCCGAAAGCCGCCCCAACGAGTGCTCCGGAAATGCCGCGCCGACGGACCGGGCAGCTTGCTGCCGACCCGGGCCCGCTGCCTTTTGCCCTCCCGTCCAATAGCAAGACCCCGGCGGCGGCACACCGGGTCCAAAGCACTGGCGCCGGACGTCGCGTAATGCTGTGGATGCTGGCCGTACTGCTGTTCGTCGGTGCCGCAACGACCGCTTTCGCCCTCACCCGAGTCGCCGCCGGCAGGCCCGCCCTGCCCGCCCTGGAGGCACCTGCCGTACTCGGTACCCGCACCGACGAGGCCGTGCTGACACCCCGAGTGGTGCAGGTAGCCCCGGCCGACGGCTCGCCACCGGCTCGGTTCACCATCAGCGTGCCACAAGGCTGGGCGGAGTTCCGTGAGCAACGGACGCTGCGCAACAACCCGAGCACCGTCATGCGTTTCGTCTCCCCGGACGGCTCTGAGGTCATCGCCGTGGAGCGGGTCACCGGCGTGCTGCCTAGCGAGATCGGAGATCAATACCTCACGCTGCACCTGCGTAGACTCGCCCAGGGCGTGCCCGAACTCGTCGAGACCCAGCGGCAGAAGATGTCCGCCGGAGTGCTCGATGCCACCTTCCGCACCCAGGAGGGCGGCGAGTTACGCAGAACCACCTACCTGCGGCTGGTGCCCGCCCAAGCGGATTTGTGGGTGCTGTCTGTCACCGTCCCGACCGAGCGAGAGGGCGCGGGGCGCGCGAAGCTGTTCGAGCCGGTGGTGGCGCGCTTCGTTCCGGAAGTCTGATCACCATAGGCTTGGCGTCGTGACTGATCAGACGCAGGTTGCCGAGGAAGCAGCGGCCCTGCTCGCCCAGCGCACTGGGGTATCCGCGCATGACATCGCCGTGGTGCTGGGCAGCGGCTGGCATCCAGCGGCCGACGCGCTAGGTACCCCCACCGTCGAGATCCCGTTCACCGCGCTACCCGGGTTCGTCCAACCGCAGGTTGCCGACCAAGTCGGAACGGTCCGGTCGGTGCCGGTGGACGGCCAGCGTGTCCTTGTGCTGCTCGGTCGTACGCACGGCTACGAGGGTCGGGGGTTGGCCAGGGTGGTGCATGGGGTACGCACCGCCTGTGCGGCGGGCGCCCGGATGGTGGTGCTCACCAACGCCGCCGGCGCTATCGCCGAAGGGCTCCAGGTCGGCCAACCAGTGCTGATCTGTGACCACCTCAACCTGACCGCAACCTCCCCCCTCGTCGGGCCCCGGTTTGTCGATCTCACCGACACCTACTCCCCCCGCCTGCGCTCGCTGGCCCGCGAGATCGACCCTGGCCTGGTCGAGGGCGTCTACGCCGGGGTGCCCGGCCCGCACTTCGAAACTCCGGCCGAGATTCGCATGTTGCGCGTGCTAGGAGCTGACCTGGTTGGGATGTCCACCGTGCTGGAAGCCATTGCGGCCCGCGCTGAGGGTGCCGAGGTCTTGGGAATCTCACTGGTCACCAACCTTGCCGCCGGTCTTGACGGGGCGGTGCTGGACCACCGGGAGCTGCTCGCCACCGCCCACAGCGCCGCGGCGCAGATGGGCAAGCTACTGCGGGAGCTGATAAGCCGGACCTGACTCCGATGCCGTCAGGGGAACGGCTCGTGACCATCCTCCCATGCTTTTAGCACACTGTTATAAAACGCTGTTGCGATATGGTGACCGCGTGCCACGACCGAAACTGCACGATGATGCGCTGCGGATCCGGCTGCTCGATACCGCGGGTGCATTGCTCACCTCCGAGGGTCCGGATGCGCTGAGCCTGCGCCGGCTCGCCGCTGCGGCCGGCACCTCGACCAGCGCGGTGTACGCACTGTTCGGCGGGAAGGCGGGAATCCTTCGGGGTCTGTTCATTGAGGCCTTCACCAGATTCGCCGCCCATCTGGACACGGTGACCCCTTCGGAGGACCCGCTGGCCGACCTGCTCGCCCTCGGCCACGCCTACCGGACCAGTGCACTGGCCAACCCACACCTGTACGCGGTGATGTTCGGTTCGCCGGTGCCCGGCTTCGAGCCGGCCCCGGAGGACTATGCCCACGCCGAAGCCACCTTCACCCCATTGCTCGACACGGTGCGCAGGGCTGTTGCGGCGGGCCTGCTGCGCGACGCCGACCCATACCTGATCGCCACTGCGCTGTGGGCCAACGTGCACGGCCTGGTGGCACTGGAGCTGGGCAGCGCGATGTCACCTCAAGCCGGAGCACCCGCTGCGGTGTTCGACGTCGCCATCCGCGCCAACCTCGACGGCTGGCGCAGTAACTGCTCGTGAGTGCGATTCGGTGCTGGAACACTGTTACGCACTCACGAGC
>JALZCO010000025.1 GCA_030863015.1 Actinomycetota bacterium | reverse complement strand
ACGATGGGCGTTCGCGACGAAGGGAAGCCGGACCGTCGCCACGTAGAGTGCAAGACCCGAGCGGAGCTTACCCGCGGGGTCCGGGTGTTGGAGAAGCAACGCGATAGCGGCCGTGTGCGTAAGGTCGGACTTGCCTGGACCGTTGAGCAATGGCTTACCCACTGAGGGTTATTCACGCGGTAGTTAATTGCGGCCGTTTCGGCGCGCCTCCGTAGCGGACGGCTCGTTTCTCGAAAGAATTGGGTTACCACACTCAATCCTCAGAAGCGAGCCGTCCGGGATGTATCATACAACAGGTTTCACGAGAGACGAAATTGTCGACTTGTGTGCCTGTGTACACGCTGTGAACGAGGCGGCCGCCGAGTCTGAAAAGGTCAATTGGCCGCCGATTTTGGGGTTGTTCATGTCGGTGGTAGTCACGTTGACGTATCTGCGCAGAAACCGTATGCAAGCCGAGATCGGCGAGTCGTACGGGGTGTCACAGTCCACGGTCAGCCGTGCCGTCACGGCGCTGACGCCGCTGCTGGGCACCACGCTGGCACCGTATGTGCCCGTGGCCGAGGATTTCAGCTGGCAGGTCCACTACATCGTCGACGGCACCTTGCTGCCCTGCTGGTCCTGGGCCGCGTACCCGACGTTGTACTCCGGCAAGCACAAGACCACCGGCATGAATGTGCAAGTCGCCTGCACTGTCACCGGAGGGCTCGCGTGGATCTCCGACCCGATTGCCCGCAGTCGCCATGACACCTACTGCCTGAATGAATCCGGCGTCTTGGCCGGTGAGCCCAACAACTGGATGGGCGACAAGGGGTATGTCGGCAATGACATGCTCACCCCCTTCAGAAAATCCGCTCACCGGGACCTGCTGGGCTGGGAGAAAGAGTTCAACAAGCAGATCAACAAAATCCGTTACGTCATCGAACAGGTCATCGCGAACTTCAAGACCTGGAGAATCATGCATACCGACTATCGGCGCCCTCTGGGCACGTTCACGCAGACCATCTCAACCGTCATCGCACTACACTTTTACAAACTGGCCCGTGAATAAGCCTCATCGATGGCGAACGCGGTGTATACCGTGCCAGCCCACGTCGACACGTACGTGAAATCAGCCACCCGCAACCGGTTCGGCGCTCCCGCAGTGAACCGGCGTTTTACCAGGTCCGCAGCACGAACACCGTCCGGGTCGGACACGGTCGTGCGGACCTTCTTGCCCCGCACCGCGCCGGCCAGGCCCAATGTGCGCATCAGCCGTTCCACCCGGGCACCGGCCCACCACGATCCCCTCCCGGTTCAACACCCACCACACCTTCTCGGCCCCGTACACCGAATAGTTCTCCTGATACACCGGACAATGTCTTTCTTGAGTTGTTCATCACGCACCGCACGCGCCGATGGCGGCCGGGCGATAGCGGCGTAATACGTGGACGGAGCAATCTGCACGCCGAAATCAGTCAACACGCCGCAGATCGGCTCGACTCCGAACCGTTTCTTATGCTGTGTGACAAACGCTACGAGCGTGGCAGTCGAGGGTCGAGCTCCCTCGCGAAGAAAACCGACGCCGCCTTCAGGATCTTATTCGCCCGCCGCAGCTCACGATTCTCCCGCCGCAACTCACGAAGCGCCTCCGCATCCGCAGGCGTCGTCCCCGCCCGCCGACCCGCATCGACCTCGGCCTGACGAACCCACCGGCGTAACGACTCTCGGCCAACGCCCCAACCTTCCCCGCGACCGACACGATCGCCTCCCACTGCGAGCCATAATCCGACTGGCTCTCCAGCACCAGCGCCACCGCACGCTCACGCACCTCACGAGGGTGCCTCGAAGACCGGGTCATCTCTCCATCCTCCACTCAGGACAGAGCCTCCATCAAAGCCGGGGTGGTTCACTCCGTAAGGCGGCGGCAAGATGATTGGCTGAGTGAAGGGTCTTAGGATATTCTTGCCCCGGATTCGGCGCCCGGTTGACATGAACGCGCTCAACCGTCGAAGTAAACCTCGAGCTCGCCGATCGAGGTGAAGCTCGCGCTGCCGCCCGGGCTGCCGACGATGCGGACCCCATCGCCCGAGGCGTTGGCGAAGGTCAGCGTGAACCGCCGGTAGGGACCCGCGTTGGCATCGTAGGGGTAGGTGGGGTTGACTGCGAGGCCGGTGACGGTTGTCCAATTGAAGTTGTTCCTGACCTGGACGGTCAACCCGCTGGCGAACCAGCCTCCGTCAGGGAACATCGCTCCGGTCGTGTAGACGACCCGGTCGAGGTTGTAGGGCCTTGGCCACGTGATGCCCCAGCGGTCGGTATCCTTGGGCGAGCCATCCCAGCTGTCCTCACTGGCCGACGGATTGCCGTCGTTGAGATAGGCCACCTTCCCGTAGTGGGAGGTCTTGTCGATCGGTACCGCGTCCCCGGCTCGTGCCAGGTTCACCGATGGGTTTGCCGGGTTACTCGGCGTGCCCGCTTGATAGGGGCTGACCGTCAGCGGACGCAGCGAGAACCTGTAGTTGTCGCTTCCTGCGCCGAGTCCGGCGAACCAGTTGCACTGCATCCACATCCGCCGGCCGTCGGCGCTGATGAACTTGGACGGGACGGTGGTGGCGTACCCGCCGTTTTTTGGCCCGATGGTCGAGCCATCGCCCCACCATGGATATGGCCCGAAGTCCTTGTGCAGGAACAGCTTCCACGGCCCCCATGGATTCGGTGCCTCGTAGAACTCGTAGGTGAACTCAGACCAGGACGTGTAGAGGTAGCGGCGCAGCGGGGCGTTGTAGACGACACCGCCCTGCGAGAGGACCGAACAGCCGTCCGAGGTTACCGTGCCCGGATATTCCCGACGTTCGTCATGTAGCACCGCGACCCTGCGGCCGATGTCGCTGCTCCAGGTGGGGGCACCGGAGCCGTCGGTGCCGGTGAAGAACTGCCAGCTCGCGCGGTTTTGAATGGAGCCTTTCGGTACTCGTGCCAGGTAGAGGTTCTGCGGATCAGCAACGGTGTTGCTAAACGAGTCGCGCCAGTTGTTATCCAGTCCGTAGGCGTAAACGTAGGCCGCGCCGACCGGGCCGAGCACCGAAGCGTTGCGGTTGCTCTGGCCGAAGTCCAGGAAGAAGATCGTGGTGAAGACGTGATCGATGAACATCGGCGCATTGGTGGTCCGCCAAGTCCTGCCGTAGTCGGTGGAGACCGACACACTCGCGGCCGGGGCGTCGTTGAACACGAGGGCACCCGGTCCGGTGCACAGGTCCTGTACGGCCAGGTACAGCTCGTCACGGCCGTCGCCATTGCCGTCAACGGCGACCATTCCAGTGGGCTTGCGGTTGTAGTTGCCGGCGGTCCAGATTTTTCCCACCTTGCCCCCACCACTGAGCCGCACACCGCTGATGCCGCTCGGTGGCGTACCGGTGATCCTGTTGACCACGATGTCGGCGAAGTCCTTGGGGTTCGCTGAGAAGCCGCGGCCATCCCCGTTGGCCGAGTACAGCGCGCCATCGTTAGCCCAGCAGCTCGCCCAGAGGTCGCCGTTACTGGCGGTGTTGACGGTGGCCAGATATGGAGTATCGGCCGTAGCGAAGAACTGGCTGGTGGGTTCGACCAATGCGGCGGAACTTTGTGCTGACGCGAGTTGGCTGGTGAAGTCGAATTCACCGTCGGCGGCTCCGGCGATCCGCCCGGCCGCATTGTCCTCATGGATCATGGATGCAGTCTATCGAGTTCCTGATCTCATGAGTGTCCGGGTGCACCCAGGCGGTCGTGCTGGTGGTGGATGCGCAGGGTGGCTTCGTCGATCATTGATGATGACGACCTCGAACGAAACAAATGCCAGACCGGAGCAGGTCGGGGGAGTAGGAATCGTGCTTGGTACGGCTGCGGTAACGAAACTCGCGCGATCAAGCACGTCGGCTGAGACAACACAAACAACGGAGCCACCAGCAGCCGTACTGACCAGCTCGAATGCAATTCAGTTGGGGCAAGTGAGGTGACCCTGGACAGTTCATAACCCAGAGGTCGACCGACCAGGGACCTCAGATGCCCGCACCAAGAGTTGCCATCGGGGCGCAGCCTTCCAGTCGGAGCCTAGCATGATCATCGTCAGAGATTCGTCAGCAAAATCGACGCAACCAGTCCGCACAGGCCATTACACGCCGGCACGTCACCGCAGTTCAACGGCACGCAAAAAGACTCCCCGATACACGGACGCACTGCCAATCAGCGTTCACACCGAAGAGGACAATCGAACGAGACAATTCAGTGCCTCCGGTGGGCCTCGCTCCGGGATGCTCCCGCTCGCCGTGAGAGTGGTGGGTCACCAGATGACGCGGGTATCCCGTCCCGCCGACGCCGAAGGCGTAGCGGGTCAAGTGCAGGGGTTCAGGTCATTTCAACCCGCACTGTCCAGTAGTGACTTCTGATAATCGCTAGTTAGTCGGTCACTGACCCACACCCGAGCTGTCCGGGTACAGAGCACAACCTCAGGTGTTGGTAGGTGAGGAGCTGAGCAGGCCGTCCCAGGCCGTCAGACGTTGGGCAGGAGTAAGAAAGGCGAGAACTACCGAGTCGCATTTCCTCTGCTCACCGGCTCTTCTCCGGGTAATAGCCAGGTCGGCCCCGGACAGGTGAGAATCACCCAGATTGCGAGCACCGACAGTGCTAAACCTAGCGTTTCGTCGTTGTTCTCGACTCAACGGATAGCCTGATAGATCAAACGATGCCGAGCAGATGGCCTCTGGTACTAAGATCAGTGGAGCCTTGCAACCTGATGTTATCGTGCTAAGTACTCCTGGCTCATGCCAGTGAACTCCATGATTGTGTGGATTGTTTGGCGACTGAAGTGCATCCATAGTTCGCCAGGACACAGATGGTAAGAGCTTGCGGTCCCATCGTGAAATTTGCAAGGCAATCGGCGTTGTCCACGGCCGAGGGCACAATAGTAACCGAAAATTCTCGTTCCCCTTGGTCGATTAATGCGGGTATTTGGGTTCATTTTTCGAGGTGGCGGACTTGCGTGTGTTTACTGACTGCACAGGTTGGTGGCTAAACGTAGGGTGTTGGGGTGGTTGTCACCTAGCACCCGGCGGTAGCGGGTCAAGGTGTCTTCGTCGAGTTGGCGGGCTTGCTTGTGTTCACCGAGTGCGCGAAGGTTGGTGGCTAAGCGCAGGGTGTCGGGGGGGGGTCTTGGCCTAACACCCGGCGGCAGCGGGTCAAGGTGTCCTGATCGAGCTCGCCGGCCTGGTCGTATTTTTCTATTGCGCGTAGATCGGCGGCGAGGTTGATAGCCGAGCGCAGGGTGTCGGGGTGGTCTTGGCTCAGTACCCGGCGACGGCGGGTCCGGGTGTCTTCATCGAGTTGGCGGGCTTGTTCGTATTCCCCGAGCGCGCGCAGGTTGTTGGTTGAGCGCAGGGTGTCGGGGTGGTCTTGACCGAGCATGTCCCGGCGCAGCCGGTGCGCGCGTTCGGGCAGTGCCCGGGCGGACCGGGGCTCACCCCGGGTCAGAAGATAGGCCGCGGCGCGGTCGAGCAGCCACGGCACGTTTGGGATGTCGGGTGGGCGCCCCGGGCGGGGTCGGTGATGGCCAGTACGTGTGGCAGTAGCTGGCGCCAGACCGGCCAGGTGGGTGGATTATTCCACGGGGAAGTCGGCACCGTGTCCTGCAGTAGCCGACGGACGGCCGTGGTCATGTCCTAGTCATTGGGGTCGCCGATGGAGCTGTTGCGCAGGATGGCTTGCACAAGCCGGTGGACTTGCAGACTGTCTGGGCCCACCCGGGCCAGCGCCCGGCGCCGCAACAGCCCAGTCACCCCGGCAAAGGCCACCGGATCACCGCTGCCGCCACCAGCGGTGCAGGAAGTCGGTCTGCCCGGGCGGTGAAGAGGGTGAAGGGGATCGGCTCGGGCGCCAGCTGCGCGGCCAACCGTAACAGCGCCAGCGCGGCGGGGTCCTCGACGGCCAACTGATCAAACGCCAAGTGCAGGCTGGCAGCCAATGACACCGAGTAGGTCGCCGGCACCCCCTGGGCCATGATTTGGGCGGCCCGGCGGGTCAGCAGCTGAGGTAGGTCTCGGTAGTCAGCCCGCTGTTCTGGAGATAGGCCGCCGCTTGGATCAGTGCCAGGGGCAGGTTATCCAGCGCATCTCCGACGCGGGTGGCGTCATCCTCGGTGAGCTGGGGAAGCCGCTGGTGTAGGAGACTAACCGACTCGGTGCGGTCGAAGACATCTACCGGCAGCGGCGTGGCCAGTTCCTGCCAGTCCGGCTGCCGGGACGTGATGATGACGTGGCCAGCGCCTCCTGGGAGAAAGGGGACCAGGATGCGTGGCTGTTCGGCGTTGTCATAGATCAGCAACCAGCGGTCTTGCTCCTGCAGCGCGCCCAGTAAACGAGGCACGGCCACTTCCGCCGCTTCGGTTTGGTGTGCTCGGGCCAGTTCGGCCAATCGGTCCGGGATCAGAGCGGCTTGCTCAGCGGGCACCCACCACGCCACGTCATAGTCACCGCGGTGATGGTGGGCGTACTCGATAGCCAGCGCGGTCTTGCCGATCCCCCGATCCCCGTGCATTGTCTGCACCACCGTCGATCCGCCTGCACACAGGGCGGTGCGCAGACGGGTCAGAAGCTGGTCGCGGCCGGTAAAGGTGAGGTTGCGGGCCGGGACGTTCCACACTCGCCCCACCGGCACCAGCTCAGAGCGAGCCCGCGGCAGCTCCACCAGCGCTTGAAAGAGCACCTCACTGAGCTCCTCGGGTGTCCTCACCGTGGCCGTGGTCAGCCCACTGTCGGTTACCCGGGTTCGGAAGCTTCCTGCCGGCTGCTGTGGTTGCGCTCGACGAACAGGTCCTTGGGGCTCTGTGTGTGATCATTGAGCAGGAATATCAGCCGCGGCTTGCCGACTTGACTGGCGGCCTGGAATTCCAGCTCGGTGTAGGACAACTCCGGCTGGTCGTGCACCGGTGAGCCATAGCGCAACCCGATGATCGCCACGTACACATCAGCCGTGGCCACCGCTTGTCGGCACACCTGCGCGGGTTGCTGGTCTCGGGCGCCGAAGTACGCCATATCCCGATGGCGTCCCCGGCTCGGGTCACCGCC
>JALZCO010000543.1 GCA_030863015.1 Actinomycetota bacterium | reverse complement strand
GCCCCCGTGAGGCAGCTGGACCCCCGACCCGGCAGCCTCACGGGGTCTTCCGCTGTCATGGGTGTGGTGGGACCCAAGCCAGGTCAGACGTGATCACGAGGAATCGATCTCTGCCAGTTGGCTGAGTGCACTCGCTGCGCATTCTCGTAGGCGTCCAGGTGCGCGTGCACCTGGAAGTCGGTGGGTGTGGACGTCAGCACGGTCCGGGTGACGGCCTGCACTCGCCACTGCCCGCGGGCAAAGGTCACCGTCGATTGCGTCTCGCCGCAGACCGAGGACATGTTGTCGTCGCTGCAGCTGTAGCGCTCGATGACCCGTTTGGCCACGTGCAGCTCGATGTCCTCAAAGCGCAGCATGCCGAGGTCCTTGATCACCTCAAGTGCCGAGCGATAGTGGACCAGATCCCGGGATACGGTCCAGCATTCCTCGCCTGGTTGTAGCTGGGTCACCGGTATAGGCGTGGCCCCTTCCGGCTCGCCGAAAGGCCGCACTGGCACCTCGTCGCACGCGCGGATGTGCCGCACCGGCAGCCGCAGGCGAGTGCTCCGGGTGAAGATCGACAGGCACACTGGTTCAGGCGGTGGCCAGGCCAGCGGCCAGTACGAGGTGGAAATCGCTAGCCGCAGCCGATGGCCAGGCGGCAGAGCCTGCGCCATGCCGTTGAGCTGCACGGCTACCTGGTACCGCCGGCCAGGCACCAATAATTCGGGCTCGCTGTGCCCCTTGTAGTGGGTGAGATTGAGCAGGCCGTAGCTGATTCTGGTGGCACGCCCGTCGAGTGCAACGTCGGACAGCCGCACCGCAACCATCGCCACCGGCGCGGCGGAGGCGAAGGAGAGCTCCAGCACCGGCGCACCGAGGATCTCACAGCGCTCGGTGAACGGGTCAGAATCGAACACCAGTGATCCGCCGTCTTCCTCGCGTTGGTCATAGGGCAGGTCGGGAGGTGCACTGTAGGAACACCACTTGCCGGCGAACTGGCCGACCGACAGCGGTGACTGGATCGTCAGCTCCTCGGGCTTCACGCGCTCAGCCGGACGGCCAAGCCGGTGCCGCGCCAGCGGGTGCACGGACTCGTGCACGTGCGGGGATGGCCAGACCGGTTCACCTACCCAGCGGCCGGGTCGTTCCTCGTAGGCGGTCGATGGGGGCACCGTTTCCTGCATCCAGATTCGCAGCATCGGCTCGTCCATGACGTCGTTATCGATGTCCTTGAGCCACCGGTCCCACCAGCGCAGGACCTCCTGTAGAAAACCGATAGCCGGTCCCGGCTGCCCGAGGTGGGGATATTTGTGCGACCAGGGGCCGATCAAGCCTTTACGGGGTACGTCGAGTTTGGCGAGTAACCGGAAGACCGCGTTGGAGTACCCATCGGCCCACCCCGAAACGGCGTAGACCGGAACCGTGATATCGCCGAAGTTCTCACACACCGACCCGTGCTGCCAGTAGCTGTCCCGCCGCTGATGGTGCAACCAATTCTCCAGCCATAGCCCGCTGCCGGTGAGTCGCTCATGCCACATGTCCCGCCAGCACGCGCCGACCACAGCGGGATCCGGCGGGCAGGAGTTGTAAGCGAACATCGTCGAAGCCCATGAGAGGTTGTCCGAAAGCAGGCAGCCACCCATGTAGTGGACGTCATCGGCGTAACGGTCGTCAGTCGAACACGCCGTGACAATCGCCCCGAGGCTGGGCGGCCGGCGCGCCGCCAACTGCAGTGCATTGAACCCGCCCCAGGAGATGCCCATCATGCCGGTCCGCCCGCTGCACCACGGCTGGGCGGCCAGCCAGGTAAGCACCTCCTCGCCATCGATGAGCTCCTGTTCGAGGTACTCATCACGGAGCACACCCTCCGAGTTCCCGCTGCCGCGAAGGTCCACCCGTACCGCGGCGTAGCCGTGCCCGGCTAGGTACGGGTGATTGATGGAGTCCCGCCGTGCGGTGAGATCACGATGGCGATACGGGATGAACTCCAGGATGGCCGGGACCGGCTCGTCATCGGAGGAGGTTGGGCGCCAGATCCGCGCCACCAGCCGCACGCCATCGGACATCTTGATCCGAACGTGGTCATCCTCCCTAACTGCATGCGGCAGGGACGTAACCTCTCGCATCAGGCAGTGGGCGCCTTCTCGTCGTCAACCTCAAA
>JALZCO010000530.1 GCA_030863015.1 Actinomycetota bacterium | reverse complement strand
CCGTTACGCCATCACCGCCGGAATTGACGATGCGGACCGGCTGGAGCAGACCATCGAGGAGCTGCTAGCGCTGGCCAGGGACACGCGTAGTTCCAGCTCCGCGCCGCTGGACCTCTCCGGCTTGCTCGACGAGATAGAGCGGGGATGGCATGACCGGCTAGCCGCCCAGGACCGCAAGCTGCGAGTGGCGGTGGACTCAGCGGCTCCGGTGTCACTTGCCTCGACGGCGGCTGTGCGGCAGGTGCTCACAGTGCTGCTGGACAATGCGGCGACCCACGGCTCGGGCACGGTATCTGTGGCGGTGCGTAACGCCGCTGACGCGCTGGCCATCGACGTCTCTGATGAGGGTACCGGCATCACGGCGCCCGAACCGGAGCTGTTCACCCGGCGATCGCGCTTGGCCGACGGGCACGGGATCGGACTCGCGCTCGCTCGCAGCCTGGCGGAGGCGGAAGGCGGCAGGCTCCGGCTGACCCGGCCCGCTCCTCCCACCTTCACGTTGCTGGTGCCCGCCCAGGGGTGACGGGCGCGAAACCGCGCGACCTAGTTATGTTGCAGCGGAAAGCCGGCGAGGCCCTTCCAGGCCAGTGACGCGGTCAGCGCGACGGCCTCGTCCTTGGGCACCTCGCCCTGGTGGGACAGCCAGTACCGGGCACTGTGCTCGCTGATTCCGACGACTCCCACCGCGACCAGCCAGGCGCGATCGGTGTCCAGGCCTGCATCGGCCACCACCGCCTGCACGATGGCCGCCACGCAGGCGGTGTACGCCCGTTCCACCACGGCTTGAACGGCGGGCTGGTTGCGCAAATCGGACTCGAAGACCAGCCGGAACGCTCCACCGTCACCATCGACGAAGTCGAAGTAGGCCCGGACCGCGTTGAAGACTCGCTGCCGGTTGTCGTGGGTTTCCAGGATCGCGCCGCGAACACGGCGGACCAGCTCGTCGGTGTGGCGCTCCAGCAGCGCCAGGTAAAGCTCGAGTTTGCCGGGAAAGTGCTGGTAGAGGACCGGCTTGCTGACGCCGGCACGCTCTGCGATGTCATCCATGACGGTGGCGTGATACCCGTTGTTGACGAAGACGTCGGTCGCCGCGACGAGCAGTTGAGCCCGCCGCTCGTCCCGGGGCATCCGCACTCCGCGGGGCGCCGCGCCCGCGCGGGTCGATACCGTCTCAGTCATCGCCCTCCTTCGCCTTGGCGGATTGAGTCGACCCTACTAGCCGGTATGCCGGTGCCGCCGCTGGACCGCAGGATGGAGTCAGCCACTGCAGCGTGGTGATAGCGCGAAACACACGACAGCGGCTGTGCAATCCTTGCGCGGTGATCCGCCCGACGCGAGCCGATCCTGCGGGCCGGGCCCCCGTCGGCGGTCGGCCTCGGCCAGGGGTGCCTAGCCGGGCTACTGGTCGTCGCTGGGACGATGAGGGAATTTCAGCGCGGCGCATCGAGCGGTACAGAGGCTCGCGCCTTGTCAACGACGAGCCGTTGGCCGCGTCGTGGGACCCGCAGCCCGAGCCGGTGCCGCGGCACGGTGGTTCGGCCGGCCGGCGTCGGGTAGGCCGGGGTTCTGGGGGCCTAGCCCGTGCAGTGTCCATCTATGGTTGGCGGGTCTATGCGCTGCCCGTCCTGGTGGTACTGACCGTGTTGGCGGTACTAGACGCAGCCAGATCGTCGGCTCTGCCGTCGGAGCAACCCGGCACGTCTGATCCCGCGCGGCAGCCGCTGATACCCAACCCGCTGGCTGGTCCGGGCTTCGAGGCGGTCAAGGCATCCGCCGAACTACCCGGTGGTGGGCCGTTCACCGTGCACGGCGCAGGCACTTGGCGGGTGATACCTGGCGCGGGTGCGCCGTTCGGGATGGGCCAGCTGTTCACCTACACCATCGAGATCGAAGACGGGGTCGAGCTCGAAGGTGGTCCCGCGGGCTTTGCCGCCACCGTGGACAGCACGCTGAACAACCCGAAAAGCTGGATCGGCAGCGGGCACTACCAGTTTCAACGGATCAATGACAGCCGGGCAGCGACCCTGCGGATCAGCCTCACCTCGCAGATGACCACCCGCGGGCTCTGCGGCTTTCGGATTCCCTTCGACGCCTCGTGCTGGAAGCCCGAGGATCACCGGGTAGTGATCAACGCTGCCCGCTGGGCCCGCGGGGCAGTGGCCTTTCAAGGCAATGTGGTCCAGTACCAGCAGTACGTGGTCAACCATGAAGTGGGGCACGGCCTGGGCTTCCCGCACATCGCGTGTGAGGCGACCGGGCGGCTGGCGCCGGTGATGATGCAGCAGACCTGGGGAGTGGCCGACGACTACCTCGCTGTGTTGGGCACCGACCGGGTCAACCCGGACGGGATGGTGTGCCAACCCAACGCGTGGCCGTTCCCGACGGTCAACTGACCCCCACGCGAAAAAGTGGGGCGGGAAGGGTAATCGGGTCGGGGACGTTGCATGGGGTTGAGAGAGGTCTAACGCTGAGGAGTGCGCCGATGAGCCTGCCGCCGTTGGTGGAGCCTGCCGCGGAGCTGACCAAGGAAGAAGTGGCCCGCTACAGCCGTCATCTCATCATCCCGGAGGTCGGGATGGACGGTCAGAAGCGGCTGAAGAACGCGAAGGTACTGGTGATCGGTGCTGGTGGGCTCGGTAGTCCGGCCTTGCTGTACCTCGCCGCCGCCGGAGTGGGCACCCTGGGCATCGTCGAGTTCGATGAGGTCGACGAGTCCAACCTGCAACGCCAGGTGATCCACGGCCAGTCCGACATCGGCCGGCCCAAGGGCGAGTCAGCCCGGGACTCCATCCGGGAGATCAACCCGTTCGTTCGGGTGAATGTGCACCAGTTGCGGCTGGATTCGTCCAATGCGCTGGACATCTTCCGCGACTACGACCTCATCCTGGACGGCACCGACAACTTTGCCACCCGCTACCTGGTCAATGACGCTGCCGTGCTGCTCGGTAAGCCCTATGTCTGGGGCTCGATCTTCCGCTTCGAGGGCCAGGCGTCAGTGTTCTGGGCCGACGCCCCCGGCGGTCAGGGACTGCAGTACCGCGACCTGTATCCGGAGCCGCCACCTCCGGGGATGGTGCCGTCCTGCGCTGAGGGCGGCGTGCTCGGCGTGCTCTGCGCGTCGATCGGCTCCATCATGGTCACCGAGGCGATCAAGCTGATCACCGGAATCGGTGAGCCGTTACTGGGTCGGTTGATGGTGTATGACGCGCTGGAGATGAGCTACCGCACCATCAAGATCCGCAGAGATCCGGCGGCTGAGCCGATCACTGAACTGATCGACTACGAGGAGTTCTGTGG
>JALZCO010000529.1 GCA_030863015.1 Actinomycetota bacterium | reverse complement strand
GCTGACCACGGTGCCCGGGGCAAGGTCGCCGCGCAAGGCCAGCCAACCGCCCAGCCCGTACACCAACGCCTGCGCCAGCGCGGAGACCAGGGTCAGAGCGGTGAGAAACACCCGTGCCGCCATCGCGCTGCGCACGCCGATGTCGCGGACCCTGCCGGCCCGGTAGCTGAACTCGGCGAGCTCGGCTTCCGGCCGTCCGAAGAGCTTGACCAGCGTGGCGCCCGGTGCGGAGAATCTCTCGGTCATCTGGGTGGTCATCGCCGCGTTGTGCGCCGACGCCTCGCGCCGTAGATCAGCGAGCCGGACACCCATCCGGCGTGCCGGCAACACGAAGATCGGCAACAGCACCAGGGCCAGCACGGTGACCTGCCAGGACAGCGTCAACATCACGATCAAGGTCAGCACGAGCTGAATTACATTGGTGACCACGCCGGACAGCGTGGAGGTCAGCGCGGTCTGCGCGCCGATCACGTCGTTGTTGAGCCGGCTGACCAGTGCCCCGGTGCGGGTACGGGTGAAAAACGCCACCGGCATTCGCTGTACGTGCTCGAACACCGCGCGGCGCAGGTCAAGGATCAATCCCTCACCGATCCGGGAGGATTGCCACCGTGACGCCACCCCGATTCCGGCGTCGATCACCGCCAGGATGGCGATGATGACTGCCAGCCCGACAACCAGCGTCGCCCCCGCACGCCCGACGATGGCGTCGATGACCCGGCCGGCCAGCACGGGCGTGGCGACGGTGAGTACCGCCGAGACCGTGCTGAGCGCGAGGAAGATCAGCAGTGCCGTCTTGTGTGGCTTGGCGAACCCGACGATTCGGCGCAGCGTGCCGGGTGCCAACGCGCGAGGAGCCGTGCGCTGTCGCGCCGAGCTGTTCAACAGGCTCCACGAATTGTCCATCAAGCGCCCTCCGCTGCAGTGCAAGCCGGTTGTCGCCTACGCTGTAACGCTGTAAGCACTCAGGTGTTCCTGCTTCTGCCTCGGCGCGCTGACGTCGCGGGACGAGGAGGCGAGCCTCGCCCCTTTGTGGGCATCTCGCGGTGATTTCCTTATCCCCTGCTACGATTAGGTCATACGCCCAAGTCGGCCGACCAGGTCGTACGCCCAAGTCAGACGTCCGGCTATGGAGAAGTCGCCATGCCGGTTCGGACAGCGGCGGATCGCGGCCGGGAAGTTCGGCTGCGGCTGCTGGGTGCCGCCGCCGAACTCATCACCGAGCTGGGCTGGACCGGGGTCAGCACCCGGATCCTGGCCGAGCGGGCAGGCGTGACACCCGGACTGGTTCATTACCATTTCCCGTCACTGCAGGCATTGCTGCGCGACGCAGCCCTGGGCATGATAAGCGATCTACTGTCTGGGATTGAGTCAATTTTCGACGACGACCCGGGCCTCGACCGCGGCGTGGAAATGCTGCTCGGCTCGCTTGATGCCTACACCGGTAGTGACCGCACGTCGTTACTGTTCACCGAGACCTATCTGGCCGCAATCCGCGATGAGGCTTTACGGATCGAGCTCATCGTCCTAGTCGACGACTTCCGGCGGAAGTTGGCCCGGTGGCTCAGCGAACAGGGTGCGAACAGACCCGAGGACACCGCTGCCGTGCTGGCCGCGGCCATTGACGGCGTGATGCTGCACAGGATGCTGGACCCGCGGCTGACCTCGTCCGCGGTTACCCCAGTGCTGCGCCGGCTCATCACATCCGGTGTGGCCGCGCACGAAAACAGCAGGAAAGAATTGAGATGAAAGTAGTAATTTGTGGCGCCGGAATCGCAGGGTTGTCCCTCGCACAGCGACTCAGCAGCATCGGCTGGGATGTGGTGGTGATCGAGAAATCGGCGGGCCCGCGCGATCAAGGTTACATGATGGACTTCTTCGGGCTCGGCTACGACGCCGCTCAATACATGGGACTGCTACCGCGGCTGCAGGAACTCAGTTATCGGGCTGAAGAAGTCTGCTACGTCGACGAGGGCGGCCGGCGACGAGCGGGATTGAACTACGCACGCTTCGAGCGTGCGGTGAACGGTTGGCTGCTAGCATCATGCGCTCTGATCTGGAGCTGGCGCTTCGCGAGCTGGTGGTCGACGAGGTCGATCTGCACTACGGCTGCGGCATCGCGTACCTGGAGAACTCGACCGGCGGCGTGCAGGTCGGTCTGACCGACGGGACGGTTGTTGGCGCCGACTTGCTGGTTGGCGCCGATGGGATCCACTCGACGGTGCGGCGCATGTTTTCGGCGACGAGGAACAGTTCCTCCGCTACCTCGGTTACCACACCACCGCCTACCTCTTCGACAATCCCAGATCTACGACTCCGTGCACGATCGGTTCTGCCTTACCGACACCACCGATCGACAAATGGGCTTCTACGGTCTGCGCGCGATGGCAGCGTTGCCGCGTTCGCGGTGCACCGCAGCCTTGATCCGGCAGTTCCTGAAGACACGCAGCAGGCCGTGCGCGCGGCGTACTCGTCGCTCGGCTGGGTCGTTCCCCGGGCACAGGCGAAGTGCCCGACATCCTCCGAGCTGTACTACGACCAGGTCACACAGATCGAGATTCCGCGATGGAGCCGCAGGCGGGTGACCCTGGTCGGCGACGCATGCCAGGCGGTCTCGCTGCTCGCCGGGCAGGGTGGCGCACTGGCGATAGCTGGCCCTTACGTGCTCGGCGAGCAACTGGCGCATGCGGACTCCGTCGACACCGCGCTAGCCCAATACCAGCAGCTGTGGCAGCCGGTGATCACAAACAAGCAGCGGGTCGCTCGGCGCGGAGGGATGGTTCCTGCCATCGTCGTCGCGTCAGCTGTGGTTACGCAGGATCACCCTGAAGCTGACGAATCTGCCCGGAGTGGCCAAGTACGTCGGCACCACACTGGCGGGCAAGTCACACGCCAGCAACGAAGAACTCAGCCGAGAAGCCTCCGCCGCACTGCCCATGACGCCGGCATCCGAATCGCACGCGAGGCCGGCGCCCTACCATGCGGCTACTTCTTCTTCGTGCGAGTAGCACCGCCGCGGCCACGCAGTGTCACGCCGGACTCCGAGAGCACCCGGTGCACGAAACCGTACGACCGCCCGGTCGACTCAGCGAGCGCCCGGATACTGGCGCCTTTCTCGTACTTCTTCTTCAGGTCCGATGCAAGCTTGTCCCGGGCGACGCCGGTGATCCGGCTGCCCTTCTTCAGGTCGGCCACCTCGAAACGCCTTCCTTTCACTGGAAGGGCCGGTCACGGCCCTTGCCGCAATGATCGACCAGGTTAGCGATCTCCGCCACAAGATCTCCGGGTGGATCTGTGAACGGTAAGGCAGCAGGGCCGGACACCTGCTATGCGCCACCGCGCTCGATGTTATCCAGCGGTTGCCGCACGAGTACGCTGCGGGTACAGGGCGGGTCCCAGTCAGGCCAGTAGCACCAGGTCAAGGTAGTCGGCGCTCCAGTGATCCTCGGTGCCGTCCGGTAGCAGGATCACCCGCTGAGGGTCGAGCGCCTGCACCGCTCCGGGATCGTGAGTCACCAGCACCACCGCGCCGGAATAGTGGTGCAGCGCGTCGAGCACTCGCTCCCGCGAGACCGGATCGAGGTTGTTGGTGGGCTCGTCGAGCAGCAACACGTTGGCCGCGGAGGACACCAGCGCCGCCAGCGCCAGCCGGGTCTTCTCCCCACCGGACAGCGTCGCGGCCAACTGGTCCAGTTGCTCACCACGAAACAGGAAGGCGCCGAGCAGCGTGCGTAACTGCTGTTCAGGAGCGTCCGGGGCGGCGTGCCGAAGGTTTTCCCACACCGTGGCATCGAGATCGAGCGTGTCGTGTTCCTGGGCGAAGTAACCCACCCGCAGGCCGTGGCCGGCTTGGACCTGCCCGGCATCCGGGGTCTCCATCCCACCGAGCAACCGAAGCAGGGTGGTCTTCCCGGCGCCGTTGAGCCCGAGGATCACCACTCGGCTGCCCCGGTCCACGGCGAGGTCCACCCCGCTGAAAACCTCCAGCGAGCCGTAGGACTTGCCCAGCCCGCTCGCGATCAGCGGGGTACGCCCGCAGGCGGTTGGCTGCGGGAACCGGATCCGGGCTACCCGCTCGGCACGTTGCTCGGTCTCAGCGCCGGCCAGCAATCTGCTAGCTCGCCGCTGCATGTTCTGGGCGGCGACGGCCTTGGTGGCCTTGGCTCGCATCCGGTCCGCCTGTGCCATCAGAGCAGTGGCCTTCTTCTCCGCGTTGGCCCGTTCCCGGCGGCGCCGCTTCTCGTCTGCAGCCCGAGCCTCCAGGTAGCGCTGCCAGCCCAGGTTATAGACATCGGCCTCGCTGCGCACGGCGTCGAGAACCCAGACCTTGTTGACCACGGCAGCGAGCAAGTCGGTGTCGTGGCTGATCACGACGAGGCCTCCATCGTGAGCGGTCAGGAAGTCGCGTAACCAGATGACCGAATCGGCGTCGAGGTGGTTGGTCGGCTCGTCGAGCAGCAGCGTGGTGCCCGAGCGGCCACCTGAACCGTCCGAGGCGCCGAAGAGGATCCGGGCCAGTTCCACCCGGCGACGCTGCCCGCCGGACAGCGTGCGCAGCGGCTGGGCCAGTACCCGGTCGGGCAAGCCAAGGCTGGCGCAGATCCGCGCAGCCTCGCTCTCAGCGGCATAACCGCCCAGCGCCGAGAACCGGTCCTCAAGGCTGCTGTAGCGGCGCACCGCACGGCCCTGCTCGTGGCCATCGACCAACTCGGCCATCTCCGACTGCGATTTCTCCATCTCGTGCAGCAGCTGGTCGAGCCCGCGGGCCGAGAGCACCCGGTCTCTAGCCAGCACCGACAGATCACCTTCGCGGGGATCCTGTGGCAGGTAGCCCAGGCTCCCGACCCGGCGCACCTGGCCCCCATAAGGTTGGCTCTCCCCGGCGAGTGCCCGCAGCGTGCTGGTCTTGCCCGCACCATTGCGACCGACCAGGCCGATCCGATCGCCGGGCTGCACCCGCAGGGTGGCTCCGGTCAGCAGGATGCGAGACCCGGCACGCAGCTCGAGGTCAGTGGCTGTGATCACGATGAGGTAGCTCCAAAAGTGGTCGCCGGCAGGGGTCAACTCCCCACACGCCGCAGCGCGCGGGGCCGGCAGCACATCAGCTTGTCGCGACCACGTGACTATCTTACCGGTGACGGCATCCGGATTACGGTGTGCCATCACCATCGACGGCAAGCGGGTGAATGCGGCGTCCTGGATCACCGGCGAGACGGTGCGAGTGGATGGCGGCTTGCTCGCCACCGGGGCGCCTTATTAATCCTGCTTAAGCG
>JALZCO010000507.1 GCA_030863015.1 Actinomycetota bacterium | reverse complement strand
ACGTTACGGTGATCGAGGTCGGCGTCCAGGCGGTTAGTATGAGGACCACGGAGGGTTAGTCGTCGCGGAACTTGAAGTCGATAGCGCCCTCGAAAACAGTCGCCTCACGGGCCGCGGGGTAGCGGCTGATGTAGTAGCTGTGCTCCTTGTGCTCGATATCGGTCATGCCCGCAAAGTACGACGCGTTGTAAATCGTGGTGGCGAACTGGGAGATGCCGCCGCCGATACCCCGGCCAGGACGGCCGTGGTCGATGATGCCGGCCTCCACGTATCCGGCGGCGGCGTTACGCGGACCGGTGTACTTGTTGAGGCTGAACGTCTCCCCCGGCCGCACTATCGCGCCGTTGACCTCCTCGGCGACCCGGCGGATGTTCTGCCCGGAATCCGCGGCGAACCCACCAGTGGAGAAGGTGCTGATCTGGGTGGTAATGCCCAGCGCATGGGCCTGCTCAGTGCTCAGCTTCGGGGGCAGGCTGACATAGCTGGCCGCTATGGTCCGTTCGCGGCCGGAGATCTGCAGCACGTCGAACAGCGGACGCAAGCTGGCCGGCCAGTCGATACCGCGGCCATCGAGGGAAGGCAGGACCACCGGCACGCCGTTCTGGATGGTGATCTCGGCGTCCTTGCCTGCTCGCAGCGTCGACGCGAGCTGTGGCTGGAGTGCGGCGATCACTGTGGGATCATCGATGGCCGTGGTCAAGCCGCCTTCACCATCCGGGGTGAATCGCAGCGCCGCTGCGATTACCTCCGGCTTGAGCACGGCGTCCTTGCCGTCACCGGTGACGTTGACGGGACCGGACACCGCAGGCTCGACGACGTCATGCAGCGCAGCCTGGATCCCGTCGGAGGTAGTGCTCACCGGCAGGGTCGCGACCGGAACCACCACGGTGTCGCCACGGACCCAGATGCCCAGCACCACGTTGGCGGCAGCAGGGACGTCAAGGCGCTGACCAGGTTTGGGGTCGACCGGGATCGGTTGCGCGCCTTCGAAACGGATGGTGCCCTCAACCGGCTCCCGGTCGATCTGGGCCCGTAGTCCTTCCAGCGCCGCGGTCAGGGCAGGCTGGTTGCCTTTGGTCACCACGCCGATCTCGTGAGTCCGCCAGGTCGAGGCCAGGCGGGTCCACGGGTTGAGGGACTGTGCACCCGCCTGAGCGAGCGTGCCAGGCCAGTCCAGGGTGAGGCCAGCGCGTACCGGGTCGAGGATGGTCTCGACGTCACCCGCCCGCAGCGTGACCGGATGGTTGAGTTGTGGCTCCAGCTGCTCACGCAACCGCTGCTCGGCTGCGGCCTGCTGGATCCCGCCCACGTCGACACCCGCGACGATGACGCCCCGTGGCACGTCGCCGCGGGACATCACCAGATCGATCCCGTAAGCAAACACGAGCAGTCCGAGCACCACAGCCGCGGCCATCCCACCCCGGCGCAGAGCTCGACCGCGGTTGCTCGGCTGGTCATTCAACGGTGCGAGCGGTGGGATTACTGCTGTTTGTGCTGGGGAGTGCGGATCGGCAACCGAGCTCGCTGCCTCGAAATCCGCTGCCTCGAAATCCGCTGTCTCAGCGGTCTGCGGAATCTCGGCGCTGTCGCCACCTTCGGTCGGCTGGTCGAACCACGACCATGTCGCGGACTTTGCTGGCGTGTCAGGCACCACACCTCCTTCCCGTAGACAAGCCGGTACTCCGGCTGCAACCGGTCTCAGTCATGTTGACGTCACAAGTACAGGCCGGTTCCATGTTCGGTGCGCTCGCTGGCGACGGCCTGCAGATCCCGTTCCCGCACGACCAGGTAAGAGCGCCCGCGCACCTCGAACTCGAACTGGTCTTCAGGGTTGAACAGCACCCGGTCGCCCACCTGGACGGTACGGACGTGGTTACCGACCCCGTACACCTCACCCCAGGACAACCGCTTGGCCACCTGCGCCGTCGCCGGGATGACGATGCCGCCGCTGCTCCGGCGCTCGCCCTCCTCGCCCACGAGGCGCACCATCACGCGGTCGTGGAGCATCTGAATCTCGAGCTTGCTGTCGGACACGGCGACGAGGGTAGTGCCCCCTTCAGCACTGCCCGGTGCGGCCCGTACTGCCGCCAACGTCGTGACATAGGCATGACATAGGAATGCCCCGTGAGGCTGCCGGGTCGGGGGTCCAACAGCATCACGGGGCTAACTGTGTCATCGCTGTGCGCGGTCGCCCTGTTACAAGCCCCTGCAGACCGAGGATCGATTCACCCATTTGGGGGTTCACACCGCCGGCTGGCCGAGTAGGAAGCGCCCAAAGTGCGGGACGGTGAACGCGATCTGCCCACGTTCCCCGGAGTAGACGAGCCCTTTCTTCAGCAGGCTGTCCCGCGCCGGGGACAGCGACGAGGCTCGGCGCCCGAGCTGGCCGGCCACCTGGGTGGTGCCAACCGGCTCGTCGCGGCCACCGGTGAGTTCGGCCATCGACTGCAGGTACTCCCGCTCGGCGGGGGTGGCCCGCTCGAACCGGGATCCGAAAAAACCCACGGCGAGCTCCCCTTCGGCTTCAGGAGCGGCCACCTGAACGTCGAGGATGCCGATCGGCGACGCCGGGGCCGCGTCCCACGCGGCTTTGCCATACGCCTGCACGAAATAGGGATAACCCCCTGAGGTCTCAAACAGCATGTCCAGCGCATCGGGAGTGATCGCGGCGTTCTCCCGCTCGATCGGCGCGACCACCGCCCGGTCGGCGTCGGAGCGGTCCAGCCGATCGATTCGCAGGTAACGGAACAGCCGCTCGGAATAGGACTTCGACGCGCTGAGCACCGCCGGCAGGTGCGGCAACCCGGCACCGACCACCACCAGTGGCGCACCGGATTGGGACAGCTCGTGACACGCGGCGCACAGTGCAGAGAGGTCGTCGGGCGCTACGTCCTGCATCTCATCGATCAGCAGCGCCACCCCGGTGCCGACGTCGGCGGCCAGCTCGGCGACCTCGGTGAAAAGTTCCACCAGGTCGATCTCGATATCCCCGGAGTCGGCCCGACCGGCTACCACCGGCACGTCGATGCCCGGCTGCCAGCGGTCCCGTAGCTTGGCGCCCTCCGGCGCGGCGCGCAGGGCGAAAGCCTTGAGTACCCCGAGCACTTCCTCGACCCGGTCCGGGGCCCGGTGGCGCAACGCCAGATCACGCACCGCTCGGTGCAGCGCGGCCGACAGTGGCCGGCGTAACCCACCGTCGGGACGGGCCTCGACCTTGCCAGCGCCCCAGCCTCGGCGCAGCGCCATTGATCGGAGCTCACCGAGCAGCACCGTCTTGCCCACCCCCCGCAAGCCGGTCAACACCAGGGAGCGCTCCGGGCGGCCGCGGGCCACCCGCTCCAGCACCACCTCGAAGGCACCCAACTCACGGTCCCGCCCGGTCAGCTCGGGCGGCCGCTGCCCCGCACCGGGGGCGAACGGGTTGCGCACCGGATCCATCCTCGGACACTATCCGGCTGTCTAGTGTTGACCGCAGATTCCGCAATAGACGCCAATCGGCGTGTCGCCGAAGTGGGAGCAACCGGGCTGAGGCAGCGGCATGGACCCACGAGGACCCGGCCAGCACCATGGCCGCCCTCGCCGGCCATGTGACCTTCTGCTGGCGGCAGCTGGAGTGGTACGAAGAGACGAACGGGTTGTCATGCATGCTCGCGATCCGTACAAGCGGGTCGACACGCTACGCAGCTCGCGCCGCGTGCAGGTTCTCGTCGGCGGCAAGCAGGTAGCCGACAGCATCCGGCCGCTCCTGCTCTTCGAGACCAGCCTCCCTACCCGCTACTACCTGCCCTTCGAGAACGTTGCCACCGATCTACTCCAGGCCAGCGACACCGTGACGATCTGTCCCTACAAGGGGCAGGCTCGTTACTGGTCCCTTGGCGTGGGCCACACCGTCGTGCCGGACGTCGCCTGGAGCTACCCGAACCCCATCCTGGAGAACCCGAAGATCGCGACCTGCTCTGCTTCTTCAACGAGCGGGTCGATCTGGTGGTCGACGGTGAACCTGTTCAACGCCCCGTATCCCCGTGGTCAGAGCCCAACCCGGCAGAGATCTCGCCGCCGGATAGCACGCCCCCGGTAACGCACCGGCGCCCCGACCGACAAAAGGTCACGGGTCTTCGGTGGCAGCGATGCGTACTTCCGCACCTGGCTGTCGCGCAGCTGTGGCGGTCTGCTCGGCATCCGGGCCCGGGCCACGGAATCGTTCCAGATGGGCGTCTGACGCCCAGCGCTCATGAACCTGAATCCGGTCCGGCTCGATTGGGTCGGCGCGATGGCGAAGGTAGGGTCACCGCACCGTCCGTGCCACGCTAGTGATGACCACCGCTGGGCGGCGAGCGTCCATATCATCGGAAAGATGACTGACTCATCCCCATCGCTGCCCGATCTGGCGCCGGCTTGGCCGCCTGGGGAGATCGTCCCTGGAGTGTGGCAGTCCGGCAGCCCGCAGCCCGGTGAGCGCTGGGACGCAGTCATCGACCTCGACGGCTCCGCGCCGCCGCTGGAGGGGATCGCCTTATATGTGCACTGGCTGATCGAGGACGGGCCAGCGCCGGAGCGGGCAATCCTCGTCGCACTGGCCGACTTGGTCAACGACCTCCGGCGAGCTCGCAAGCGGGTGCTCGTCCACTGTGCAGGAGGCATCAATCGCTCCAGCCTGCTGTCCGCTGCCGCGCTCATGCGGGACGGGATGAGCGCCACTGAAGCCATCGAGACCGTCCGTTCACGACGCCCTGGTGCACTCAACAATCGAGAGTTCGTCCGCCTGCTGATCGAGGGTTTCTAACTTCGCCTAAGCGGCCGGCGTCGTCGTGAACTGGGCACCACTGACATTTGCGGTCGCGGAGATGCCGGTCACGCCGAGTTCACGGCGCACCAGCCAGGGCGTCGGCTGCCCGCCAATGACGTCGCCTGCTCGCCAGCACAAGGGCCGCTGACTTACCGGCCAGATAATCCACGCAACCGGCGGCCTCGCTTGAGCC
>JALZCO010000395.1 GCA_030863015.1 Actinomycetota bacterium | reverse complement strand
CCTTTGAGCTTGTTGAAATAGCTGGCTATCCCGCTCTCGTGTCAAGGCCACTCGCGGATGAACCTATTTGTGACATTGATGTCAAGGCGGCGGAGCGTCAGAGCGTCTCGGTGACTTATGAGTCGAGGGATCTAAAAAAACAATCCGCAGCAGTCGTGCGAAGTAGGCAAGCAGATTGCTGCTGCGGTGTTGATGAATCTGCCGCTGAAGGGTTGAGGGAACGCAGCGATGGGGACGAACTTCAACTACGACGACACCGACCATCACGTCATTTTCGACAGCATCAACGGTGGGTCGGGGTCGGGCTCGCTGCAGGAGGCCAGCCGGGCGTGGCAGCGGCTGGGCGCTGATGTCGGGACGATCGGAAAGTCCTATGTGCACAGTGGGCTGCGCGGCATCCTCGCCACCCGGCACGGCGCGGCGGCGGAGGCAGCGGCCGCGGTCACCAGCGCGATGCTGCCGTGGATGGATGACGTCGCGCAGATCGCGACCACGGCAGCGCAGCGGACGCAAGGTCAGGCCGATTACTGGGTCACCGCCAAGCACAACGTCCCACCGGTCCCGCCAGCACCGCAATCAGCCAGCTTTTTTGGTGATCCCACTCAGTGGATGGCTGAAAAGATCGATTGGCTTCCAGGGTTGACCACCGAGGAGGAAAAGGCTCAGCAGCGCCAGCAGGACGCTGCGGAGCAGGCCCGTCAGGCGATGCGGGTGTATCAGTCCAGCTCCAACGGCAATATCGATCTCACACCGGCCTTCACCGCGCCCCAGGCATTGAACGCTAGCATCGGTGCCCTACCCCTGACCGACGCCAACGTGAATGGCGCCGGCAGTGCTGCACCCACGCCGATGGGTGGTGCCGCCGTCGGTCATCACCTGGAAGGTCACCAACCCGCAGTCCATCGGATGGCCGCCTACCAGCCGGTGGCCACAACGGCACAGCTCGCCGAGGGAGGGCCCGCCGGACCGGGCAACGTCGCGCCGGGATCGGGCCAATGGACCGGCAACCCGACACCGAACCAGGGCATGGCTCATGGTGCCGTGCCCGTTGGCGCCGGCTTCGGCACCAGCACTGCCGGACGGGATCGGGCGAGATCGACACAAGTGGGTGGCGAGGTACCGGGAGCACTGTTCGGACGCGGAGCCAGCGGAGTCAACGAAGCCAGCCGGGCCGGTGCCGGTGGGGTGGGCCGCACCGGGTTCGGACCAAAGCCCAGCGTCGGTGCCGTTCAATTCAGCCCCCGGCCTGACATCAGCGCCCATCCCGCCGGCGAAGGTCTGAATGGGGCGCGAGGCACGGCCGCCCCCAGCGGTGCGATGCGCAGTGCCGGATACGGGGAGCCTCTCGTCGGGGGCGCCGGCCAACGCGGTGACGAGGATCGTGAGCACCGCAGCAAGTACCTCGTGTACGACGACTCGAATGCGATCGTCGGCGACCTGCCGCCCACCGCGCCACCGGTGATCGGCGCGGATCCAGGTTAGGAGAGTCATCCCCTTGCGTGGCATCACGGTGGAGCTGACCCATGAGGAGTACCGCACGGTCTGGCATGCCCTGGGCCTGGGTACCCGGCACTGGAACATGGAGCTGCCGGGACTCCCGGAGTTGACCGAACAGGAGCGGCGGGCTCAGGTCGGGCGCACGCTCGACGGCCTGCGGGTCCGCGGGCTGGCCGATCACCGAAGCCTGGCGCCGATGCTGGAGGACCCCCTGCGCCTGCTGGCCAGCCCGGCACGGGAAATCAACGGATGGGTGCTCACCAGGGTCGGCCAGGTGCGGTTGCTGGCTGGATCCCGGGGTGAGTGGGGAGTGCTGGCAATGCTCGACGACCATCGTTTGCTGGTCCGCACCGGCCCGGCGAGCGAGTTGTGCGCCGCGGTCGCCCGGCAACTGCCGGATCGTCCAGCAGGTCCGGGATCGTCGGTGTCAGTGCCCTCGGAGCTGCTGGCGAAACCGGCCCAAGACGGGCAGCGTGGGCTCAGCGGGGAGCAGCTGAAGAATCGGCTGCTGCGCGGCGGGGTCAAACCTGACGACGCGCGGGCCTTCGTGGCCATGGTGCACGGCCCCAAACCCGGTGCCGCGAAGTTCGGGGTGGCCCGTCGCGACCGCAACGGCCGGCGTCAATCGGCGGGGGCCGCATTGACCTACCTGGTCACCGAACGTGGCGGGTACACGCTGCAGCCGGTGCGCAGTCCGGACCGTTCGGAGTGGACCACCCTTGCTCCAGCATCCCTCATGCAGGTCGCACAGCGCATCGACCAGCTCATAGAGACCATCCACGTGGGCGGCCAATAGGTCCGTTGCGGCGTTGGGACGACCCGGATCAACCGATTCTCGGTGTGCTCGCTAAGTTACTCTCCGCAAGGCCGGGAATCTGGTATGTCCCTCACCGGTCCCGGGCGGAGCCCCATCCAGAGACACCGAGGAGCACTCGTGAAGCACACCGCGAACGTCTCTCGCAACGCTGCGCTACGCCGTCCACTCGCCGTACTCGTCGCCGCCGCGGGGCTCGCGGTCGCAGGGTGCGCCAGCAACGAAGCGCCGGCCCCGGCGCCTGCCCTTCCCGAAGAGACCTCGACGCAGCTGGCCGAACCGCAGACGGCGACCGTCGACTGGGCCAGGTCAATGTGCCAGGAGCTCGATCCTGCCTTCGAGCAGCTCGGCGCACCACCCCAGCCGGACCTGGGTAACCTCGCCGCGACTCGACAGGCCTACATCGACTATCTGAGCGACGCGCGAAACGCTGCTCAGCAGGCGATCGATCGGCTCTCGACGGTCGGGGCCCCGCCGGTGGAGAACGGGCCGCAGGTCCTCGAAAGCATGCGCACCCAGCTCGTCCAGTTGCGTGAAGATCTCGACGAGGCGATGGCGCAACTCAACCGGGCTGATCCCAATGACGTGGGCGGGGCCGGCTTGGCGCTCGGCGCGGCCAGCAACGTTCTGGCCGCACTCGGCAACCGCGCCCAGGTGCTCGCCAACCTCGTCATCGATCCGCAGTTGCGCGCCGCCATCGACCAGACGCCGGAGTGCCAGAACGTGATCGGCGACGCGACGGTGGGTGCCACTGAGCCGACGGGATCGCCGCAGCCAACCGGCTGAACGCGCAGCACGGTGAATTGATGCTAGGGGCAGCGCTCTTCGAGCTTGACTGCGCCGAAGTCGATTCGGGTGCCACTATCGATCGTACGGCCGGGTGGGATGTTCTGTGAACAAACCTTCCAGTTCCCATCGAAGATCTGTTGACGGTCAGTGCCAGTCGCGTCATGCGAAGTCGTAACGGGTATCGCGAAATTCGTGAGGCTTTGTATCTGGTTCTGCGCGCTCTGCAGATTGGAGCCGATGAGGTCAGGCATTACCCAGCTTGTCACGGCTTTTGAGTCGCGCGTCGCGGTGGCGGTCCCTGGCAATGGCTGAACTGGCGCAGACGATGGTGAAACATCGGGCTCCTGCTGGGTGGTCGATTGCTGGGTCGTCGATGAGCCGCACGCAACGAGCTCGATGATCAGCAGGGTCGATATGCCGAAAGCGGCAAGTACACTGCGGAAAGCTCGGATGTTCATGTTCGGGAGGCCCTGCGGCTGGGGTGTTGGAACTGCTGTCGACCTTACAGGGCCTTGGACTTTTGTTCGGTCAGCCGTTGTGGAAACGTCACCTCGAACTCACCACCGTTCTCCGAAGTGAGGTGATCGTTGTTGGCGTCCCTGCAGCTCGCCGCTCGGTCCGCACGCTGGGCTCGCTCGGTGACTCGACGATGGTCGGGGTGGCGATCCATGGCTGCCAGCGGGGCGCGGCTTCCGTGCGTGCGCGGATCGCAGCGCTCAACGAGATCATCGACGCGGTCGTGGCTCGGCTGGCTGATTGTCGCCGGAATCCCGTGGCTGATCCAACGTGGCCAGGACATGTCTGCAATGCGCTGGCGATCTTGCGGCGGGTCAGACGGGGGTAATCGGCCAGTCAGCGGTAATTCTTGGACCGGGCGTGAATTCACCACGCTCCGATTGGTGCGCCACGGTCCCCCCTTAACCGAGCGGGAGCTGGCCGTTCACCCAACGTTTACCAGTGGTTAGCGGTATGGCCCTTAGCCGGTCACGTCTAGCACTAACCATCGGACACATGGCGCGGGCGGAGTACTACCACGATGTGACCGCGCCCCAGGCGCGCGAGTTCTTACCCGCCGCATTCGCCATCGTGCGCAATGGCTTGGGACAAATTCTGCTGGTGCGCCGGTCCGACGACGGGTACTGGGAGTTACCCGGAGGTCGGATCGAGATAGGCGAGTCTGCCTCGGCGGCGGTGGTGCGTGAAGTCGCCGAGGAGGCTGACGTGACCATCAAGGTCACCGGGCTCTCCGGGTTGTACAGCGATCCTGGGCACGTGCTGGCCTATCCGCACGGGGACGGGATTTACCAGCAGTTCGCGGTCTGCTTCCACGCTTTCACTCCGGCCCGTAACGCCCAGCCCGATCACCATGAGACCAGCGCCGCAGCGTGGTTTCACCCCGAGCAGGCAAGGCGGCTGGCCATGCACCCCGCCATGCGTCAGCGCCTGGCCGACGCACTGGGTAACCCCGACCGGGCACACTTCGACTAGCCGACGGCGGCGCAGCCGGTCGGGCATGGAGCAGCCGGTCGGGCATGGATGCGTGACGACGAGAGGCCGATGGGGTAGGTCTGCACCTATGGCGAAGGCGCAGGGCGTGACGACGATGCGCGAGACCGAGCGCAAGTACGAGGGGATCGAGGAGCTGGCGCTGCTCGACCCGGCTGGGTTGCTCGGATTCGACACCGCGACCGGCCCAGACGAACAGGACCTGAAGGCGGTGTACTTCGACACCGCCGACCTACGCCTGGTGCGGGCCGGTGTGACGTTGCGGCGCCGGGAGGGCGGGTCCGATGCGGGCTGGCACCTGAAGCTGCCGGCGGACACGGACAGCCGTGACGAGCTGCGGCTACCGCTGGGAAGTTCCGCCCACCACCCGCCGACCGAGCTGGTCGCACTTACCCGGGTACACACCCGCGGTGCCGTGCTGACCCCGGTTGCTGAGCTGATCACCCGCCGCCGCCGGTGGGTGCTTGCCGATTCCCGCGGGCGGTCGCTGGCGGAACTGGCCGATGATCAGGTGCTCGCGCGGACCATGGGCGAGCAGACCACGACCGTGTCGTGGCGCGAGGTGGAGGTCGAGCTCGGCGAACATGGTCAGCAGGAGTTGCTGGACCGCATCGAGGGCCGGCTGCTCCAGGCAGGAGCCCAGCGTGCGGGTTCGGCATCGAAACTGAGCCGGCTGCTGGCCGACCGGATGCCGCCAGGTATCGCCACGCCAAGTCCCGCGTCTGCCCGGTCGGCCGGGGAGGTGGTGCTGGCTTACTTGTGGGCGCAGGTCCAGCAGCTGCGCCGGTATGACCCGCTGGTGCGCCAGGACGCCCCCGACGCGGTCCACCAGATGCGTGTTGCTGCCCGCCGGATGCGCAGCACACTGCAGGCATTCCGTCGGGTCCTGGACCGGGACTCCACCCGTGAGCTGACCGAGGAGCTGAAGTGGATGGCCGGCGAGCTGGGTGGGGCGAGGGACGCGGAGGTGATGGCCGAGCGGTTTGCGGCGATGCTCGCGGAGCTGCCCGACGAGCTCAAGCTCGGACCGGTCAACGCCGCGCTCACTCGCGCCTTTGAGCGCAGGCAGGCCGACGCCCGCGGGGTAGCGCTGGCGGCCCTGGACAGCGAGCGCTACCTCGCCCTGCACGACCGGATCGACGCCTTGCTCGCCGACCCACCGGTCACCGCCCGCGCCAGACGCCCAGCCAAGCGTGAGCTCCCGAAGAGTGTGCGGCGGGCCTACCGGCGAGTGGAATCGCGGATGGCCGACGCGGATCGTCAGCCAGCTGGCCAGCGACGCGACCTCGCGCTACACGAGACCCGCAAGGCCGCCAAACGGCTGCGCTATGCCACCGAGGCCGTCGAGCCCGCGCTGGGTAAGCCGGCCGCACGGCTGCGCAAGCGCCTCAAGGCCGTCCAGGAACTGCTCGGGGAACACCAGGACACCGCCGTTGCACGCCCGGTGCTGCGCGGCCTCGCCGCCCAAGCCCACCTCGACGGCGGAAACGGCTTCACCTACGGCCTCATGTACGCGACCGAGGCCACCCGCGCCGACCACGCCGAGCGCAACCTTCCAGCGGTGTGGAAGCAGATGCGCAAGCGCAAGAATATCGCCTGGCTGGAGAAGTGAACCCAAAACAGGGATGATCAAGGAGACCGCCAGGCGGGAGTGCCGGGCCGGTCCATATTGCACTGCCGTTGTCCGGATCGGCGTCATTGCCACAGTGGGTTGCGCAGGGGTGTGCGA
>JALZCO010000494.1 GCA_030863015.1 Actinomycetota bacterium | reverse complement strand
GCGCACGCTCGACGGCGATGCGAAGCGGGACTTCAACGGTCTTGCCGTCGTGGTGGACCGGATGAGCACCCCTTACCTGCAGGGCGCTGTGATCGATTTCGTGGACACCATCGAGAAGCAGGGCTTCACGATCGACAATCCCAACGCGGGCGGCTCCTGCGCCTGCGGAGATTCCTTTAACTGAACCCGGACAAGTCGGCGTGTCGGGCGCTGGTGCACAGTATGTCCGGCACTGGTGCCCGGTCCGCTAGACCTGTACGGGGTAGTGCGGTTCGGGCACCTTGGGGATGATCCGCTGCTCGACGAAGATCCCGTGCCAGAGCATGAAAACCAGCATGGCCCAGATTCGCCTGCTGTGATCTCGTAGGCCGGCGCGATGTTCGTCGAGCATCCGGTGCACCGCTGTGAGGTCCAGGAGCTCCGCGGTTGCGGAGTCGTTGACGATACCGCGGGCCCAATCGTGCAGGTCATCCTTGAGCCAGTGCCGGATCGGCACCGGAAAACCTAGTTTGCGCCGGTTCAGCACGTGCGCTGGCACGATGTCGCGCAGTGCCCTGCGTAAGGCGTGCTTGGTGGTCTCGCGGGTGATCTTCTCCTCGAGCGGGATGGTGGCGGCCACCTGGAAGACCTGCGGATCGAGGAAGGGCACCCGTAGTTCCAGTGAATTGGCCATGGTCATCTTGTCGGCCTTGACCAAGATGTCGCCACGAAGCCAGGTGAACAGGTCCACGTGCTGCATGCGAGTCACCGGGTCCCAGCCGGTTGAGGCGGCGTAGGCCTCCGCGGTGACGCCGGTGTGTGAGATGGCCGGGTCGTACCCGCGCAGCACCTCACGCAGCTGGTCGTCCGGGAAGATTCGGGCGTTGCCGTAATAGCGCTGTTCCAGCGTCAGGGATCCGCGGCGTAGCAGATCCTTGCCGCGTACTCCCTGTGGGATGCGAGTGGAGATCCGCCCCAGCGTTCGGCGCAACGCACCAGGGATCTTCTCGAAAACGGCCAGCGAAAGCGGTTCACGGTAGATGGTGTATCCACCGAAGAGCTCGTCTGCGCCCTCGCCGGAGAGCACCACCTTCACGTGTTCTCTGGCCTCCCTGGCGATGAACCACAGCGGTACCAGCGCCGGGTCAGCCACCGGGTCGTCGAGGTACCAGACGATCAGCGGCAGCGCCTCGGCCAGCTCGGTGGCTGAGACGGTACGGATCACGTGCCGGACGTCGATCGCGGCAGCCGACTCCGCGGCCACGTCTACCTCGGAGTATCCCTCCCGCTCGAAACCGGTGGTGAAGGTGATCAGGTCCGGATTGTGCTCCCTGGCCAGCGCGGCAATGGCGGTCGAGTCGATCCCGCCGGACAGGAAGGCACCGACGGTGACGTCGGCTCGCATGTGCTTGGCCACCGAGTCCCGCAGCGCTGTGGTGATCTCGTCGTGCAGCGCACCCGCCTCCGCCTCGGAGCGAACTGGACGGGGCCGGAAATCGGGATAGAAATACCGATCGGTGATGAGTTCGCCACCAGGGGACACAGTGAATGAGGTGCCGGACTCGATCCGGGTTATGCCGGTGTGCAGGGACGCCGGTTCGGGCACGTACTGCAGGCTCAGATAAAGCTGCAGCGCCCGGTGGTCCACCTCCATAGAGACCCCACCCATGCCCAGCGAGGGTGCCAACTCCAGCAGACTCTTCTTTTCGCTGGCGAAGGCTACTCCGTCCGGCCCCGCGCAGTGGAAGAGTGGCTTGATACCGAATGCGTCGCGGGCGCCGAAAGCGACGCGCAACTGCGTGTCCCAGATGAGGAAAGCGAACATTCCTCGGAGCCGCTGCACGGCAGCCGTCCCGAAGTGGTGGTAGGCGGCCAGGATGACCTCGGTGTCCCCTTCAGTGATGAATCTCACGCCATAGGGCTCGCCGCGGAGCTCGTCGCGAAGCTCGACGTAGTTGTAGATCTCTCCGTTGAACAGGATGGTGTAACGCTCGGGCGCCTCTGGCGGCCCCCACCGCAGGGGCTGGTGTGAGTGCTCGATGTCGATGATGGACAGCCGGTTGAATCCGAGCACCACGTCAGCGTCGTGCCAGGTCCCGGTCTCGTCGGGGCCGCGATGCCGCTGGCAGTTCAAGGCGGCGGTCACGTCCACCACTCGGGCCGGCGCGTCTTGCTGCGCTGTCAGCAGTCCCAGCAACCCGCACACACGTTCACCCTTTCGTCGATGGCCGGCACCACCGGCACAGTATGACGACCGGCCGCGCGGACACCCGCTCCCCGGGGGAGCTGCGGGCACGGCGCTGGTTTAGGCTCCAGCTAGTGAGCTGATGGCCGCATTGGGGCGACGAGGAGGAACCAGGCGTGATCGGCGTGGTCCGCTCTCGCGCGGTTCGGCTATTGAAGGTGGCTGGTCTGGCCGGGATGGTCGCCTTTGTGTCGACCGGGTGCTCGGTCCACGATGTGTTCGCATTCGGCTGGCCGGAGGGAGTCACTCCGCAGGCTGAGACGATGCGCGCACTGTGGATATGGGCGACAGTCGCGGCGTTGGTGGTGGGGGCGATCGTCGCGGGCCTGATCATGTGGTCGGTCACTTTCCACCGCAAAAGATCCGGCGAGATCCCTCGGCAAACGCAGTACAACCTGCCGCTCGAGATCGTGTACACTGTCATCCCGTTCATCATCGTCGCGGTGCTATTTTACTTCACGGTGCTAGCGCAGAACTTTGTCAATGCCGATGTCGATGACCCCGATCTGCGGGTGAGCGTAGTAGGTTTCCAATGGAACTGGGAGTTCCAGTACCTGCAGGACAATCCAGGCAGGGACGGCATTTATCAGGTCCTGCGGACCGAGGATGGCTCGCCGCTGTCGACAGTCGGTACGCCCAACACTGTCCCGATCTTGGTGGTGCCGACCGATCGGGTGGTGGAGTACCGGATCGCCTCCAGGGACGTTGTGCACTCGTTTTTCATACCGGAATTTCTCTTCAAGCGGGACGTTTTCCCGTGGCCGGAGAAGAACGGTACCGACCACGTCTTTCAGACCACTGTGGAGCGTCCGGGTGCCTTCGTCGGTCGCTGCGCCGAGTTGTGTGGCACGTACCACGCGATGATGAACTTCGAGCTCCGGGCCTTGCCTGGGGAACTGTTCGATCGATACCTCGTGCTGAGGGCTCAGACCAACCCCCTGACCCAGCGGTCGTACACCACCGGTGAGGCACTCGACCAGTTGAACTGCGGTGAGCTGTGCGCGCCCGAGGCAGTGACCACTTCGCCGTTTGACACCGACCGCACCGCCCGCGAGATCCGCCAGGCCGGTGGGGGTCGTTAACCTTCAGTATGTGGCTGATGATCGAAGGTTCGAAAGCGAGGCAGCACCATGAGGGTCGAAGCGCGGATCTTTGAGCTTCTTACCGGGTTCTTCTTCCTGTCCGCAGCGATCTACGGCGTGTGGTCGATCGGCGAACCGGTTGGGACAGCCGCGCTCACCCTGACCGGGGGGCTGACCCTCATTATCGGCACTTACTTCCGGTTCGTCTCCCGGCGAGTCCGGATGCGCCCGGAGGACAACGCCGATGCCGAGGTCTCTGACGGCGCCGGCGAACTCGGCTTCTTCTCGCCCGGCAGCTACTGGCCATTTGGAATAGGACTGTCTGCGACCGTGGTGGGGATAGCTGTGGCTCTTGGCCAGTGGTGGATGGTCGCGATCGGCGTCGCTGTGGTCCTTCTCACGGTGGGCGGGCTTGTCTTCGAGTACCACGTCGGTCCCAGGCCTGAGGTAGGACCTCACTAGCCCTCAGCGGTCGCCGGCAGGTCCGTCGGGGCCGTGAACTGGACGCCACCGACATCTGCGCGCACCGCAACGTCGGTGGTGCCGGGGTTCACGAGGCGCAGCTGCTCGCTAACATTCCACAGGATCGGCTCGGGTGTTGCTCCGGGGCTCCTCGTGTCGCCCTTGCGTCGGTGTTGGCGGCTGAGGTTATTCCTTGGTTATTCCTTGGGGGTTACTCCTTGGGCTGCTGGGGCCGACCGGCCAACTCCCGATCCGAACCCTTGGCAGGAGCACCGTTGTCGCCTTGACGCGCCTTCTCCAGCGCCCTGGTCTGTGCCGCTGGATCCGGCCGCACCAGGGATCCCGGGACTGGAGATCCGGCCGAGCCCAGCTCGTTCATCCGCTTGGGCACCCGAGCACCTTGATACTCCAGCGGGATGGGGTGGCCGTGCTCATCGACACCGCCCAGCGGCTGGTGCACCTCGATGAACTCACCGTGCGGCAGGCGCTTGATGATGCCAGTCTCGATGCCGTGTTCGAGGATTGCGCGGTCAGCGCGCTGCAGGCCGAGGCAGATCCGGTAGGTGATGTAGTAGGCAGCCGGTGGCAACAGCAGCAGACCGATGCGGCCAGCCCACGTCGTAGCGTTCAACGAAATGTTGAATACATAGGCGATGACGTCATTGCCGCCGGAAAGCAGCAGCACGAACATGAATGAGATCGCCATCATGCCCAGCGCGGTGCGCACTGGTACGTCGCGTGGGCGCTGCAGGAG
>JALZCO010000486.1 GCA_030863015.1 Actinomycetota bacterium | reverse complement strand
GGCCAGGGTCACCCGCTGCTCCGCGGTGTGCCGCGATGGCATGAAGCCGGTAAGCGCCTCGCCGACCGTCCGGGTGGTGAAGAACTCCCGCCCGGTCATCACGTGCCGCCGGGCCCGATCCGATAGTCACCAGTCTGATCATCGAATTGGGGGTCCTCATCCTTTGGCTGCTCACGGGCGGTCGTGCCGCCGCGCTGCCGTCCGAGAACGCTCGCTACCGGTCCCAAAGCGACTTGCCCGAGCCCGCAGATCGACGTCTTGCGCATCACCAGCTCCAGCTCCAGGATCCGCTGCCGGCCCGCCTGGTCCAGACCGCCGGTGCGCAGTGAATCGGTGAGCAGGGTGTGCGCCTTGGTGGAACCGACCCGGCAGGGCACGCACTTGCCGCACGATTCGTCGCGGAAGAACCGCAGCACGTTCGTCGCCGCGGCGAGCAGGTCGGTTCCCTCGGCGATCGCGACCACAGCCCCGGAGCCGAGCATGGACCCCGCCGCGGCGAGCGTGGCGAAGTCCAGCGGCACGTCGAGCTGGTCGGGTCCCAGGAAGTTCGATGACGCGCCGCCGGGCTGTACCGCGGCCAGCGCCGCCCCGCTGGCCATCCCGCCGGCTTCGTCGAGCAAGGCCCGGATAGTGGTGCCCATCGGTACGCAATACACCCCTGGGCACGCCACGTGCCCGGAGACGGCGAAGAATTTCCAGCCAACCGAGTCACCCAAGCCCACGTCGGCCCACCACCGCGCGCCGCGTTGGACGATGACCGGGACGTCGGCGAAGGTCTCCACAGAGTTCATCAGGGTGGGCCTGCCGTGCAGCCCGTATATGCCCGGGAAAGGTGGCTTGTTCCGCGGCTCACCACGGTGACCTTCCATGCATTCGATCAATGCGGACTCCTCCCCGAGGATGTAGCCCCCGGGCGAGGTGAAGATGTCCAGCATCAGGGTGCGCCCGCTGCCGAGCACGTCCACCCCGAGCAGACCGTCGGCACGCAACGCCTCGATCTCCGACCGCAAGACATGCTCCTCGGGGCCGTACTCGTGGCGGATGAACACCCAGCCCTGCTCCGCGCCGACACAGAACATGCCCACCAGCAGCCCTTCGAGCACCAGGTGCGGCTGGTCAGCAAGGATCTGCCGATCCTTGAAGGTGCCCGGCTCGGACTCGTCGGCGTTGCAGATCACGTACTTCACGCCATCGGGCTGGCTGGCCACCAGTTCCCATTTCTTACCAGTGGGAAAGCCCGCACCGCCCATTCCACGCAGCCCCGATTCAGCCAGCGTGGAGATCACCTCGGCTGGTTGCAGCGATCCAGTCAGCAGCGCGCGCAGCACCTGATACCGCTGGTCGCCCACGTTGTACGGATCATTGGGCCATGGCACGTGGCGACCGGACGGGGTGGGCTGCGCTACCGCCAGCGCACCCTCGCGGGCGGCAGCGACCAGCGCGTCGGCGTCCACCGCCCGCGCAGGCTGCTCGTTCACTGCGACGGCGGGCGCCAGGTCACAGCGTCCCAGGCAGGACACCTCGCGGAACTCCACTTCAGTCCATTTGTAGCGCCCGGCCAATCCGGGCCGGGACCCGGCGAGCCAGCAGGACAGATCGCGGCAGGCGTGCAGCGTCACTTTCGCTGGCACATTGGTGCGAAAGTGCGGGTAGAACGAGATCAGACCCTCTATCTCATACAGCGGCCGGCGCATCCGGCGGGCCAGCGCGACCAGCTCCTCACGGGGCAACCAACCAAGCCGGGACTGGATGGCGTTGAGCTCGGGGATCAAGCTCGGCCCGGGAAACTTACCGGCCCGAGCCTCCACACCTGGAACCTTTGGTACCTTGTCACCGACCACAGCCCCGAGGCTAACGCGGCTACTTGCCAGAGCCGCAGTTCGGCTCCGGATGGCGGTCAGTGGGCGGCCTCAGATCGCAGTTCGGCTCCGGATGACGCACGCTGCGACGGTGCACCCAGCGGCTCAACCTGCACAGCACAGAATTTGAACTCGGGGATCTTGCCGTAGGGGTCGATCTCGTCGATGGTCAGCACGTTGGCCGCGGCCTCCCGGAAGTGGAACGGGATGAAGCAGTTGCCGGCCGCCTCCCGGTGGGACACTTTCAATCGCAGCTCGATCTCGCCGCGCCTGGAGCGCACCCGCACCATCTCGCCGTGCGTCAGCCCCCGGTCCGCAGCGTCCTTGGGATGCATGTACGCCTCCGCCTGCGGTGCGATCGCATCCAGGGCATAGGAGCGGCGGGTCATCGACCCGGTATGCCAGTGCTCCAGCAAGCGGCCGGTGTTGAGCACCAGCGGGTAGTCAGCGTCGGGCAGCTCCTTGGCCGGCAGCCACTGCGCAGGCACCAGGTGGGCCAGCCCGTCGTCAGTATTGAACCGCTCGTCGAAGAGCACCACAGTGCCGTCGGAGTGCTCCGGCTCGGGATTGGGATACAGCTTGCCGGTGTCACCGAGGTTGTCGTAGGACAGGTTGGCGTAGTTGGGCATGAGGCTGACCATCTCGTCGAACACCTCATGGGGGCTGGTGTAGTGCCAGTCCAAGCCGATTCGCTGGGCGATATCCTGCACGATCTGCCAATCGACCCGGGCCTGCCCGGGCGGATCGAGCACCTTGCGACCGAGCTGCACCCGCCGGTCAGTATTGGTGTAGGTGCCGTCCTTCTCCAGGTAGGACGACGCGGGCAACACCACGTCGGCGAACTCGGCGGTCTCGGTGAGGAAGATGTCCTGGACCACGAGGAACTCCAGCGCGGACAGCGCCTTGCGTACCTTGTTGATGTTCGGGTCGGACAGGAACGGGTTCTCCCCCAACATGTACATCCCGCGCACACCACCGGCCAGGACCGAACCGATGATCTCGGTAACGGTCAGTCCCTTCTCCGGATCCAGCCCGCTGACCCGCCAGGCCTGCTCGAAGCGGGCACGCACCTGCGCGGAGCCAGCCTTCTGGTAATCGGGGTAAAACATCGGGATCAGGCCGACATCGGATGCGCCCTGCACGTTGTTCTGCCCGCGCAGTGGATGCAGGCCGCTGCCGGGCTTGCCGACATTGCCGGTGATCGCGCACATCGCGATCAGGCATCGAGCGTTGTCGGTGCCGGTGGTGTGCTGGGAGATCCCCATGCCCCAGAAGATGATTCCCGCACCGGCGCTGCCCCAGACCCGGGCCACCTCGGTGATGGCGTCAGCATCGATGCCGGTGATCTGGGCGGCACGCTGCGGCGGGTAGTCGGCGACGGTGCGCGCCAGCTCGTCGTAGTTGGACGTCCGGCTCGCGATGTACTCCCGGTCGATCAGCCCGAGTCGGATGATCTCGTGCATCACCCCGTTGTAGAACGCCACATCGGTGCCCGGCTTGAGCTGGCAGTAGATATCGGCGTGGTCGGCGACCCGATCGGCCCGCGGATCGATATAGATGATCTTCGTACCGCGCCGGCGGGCCTGCTTGAAAAACGAACTTGCGACGGGGTGGTTGGCGGTGGCGTTGCTGCCGGTGATGATCACGACGTCGGCGTTGACGACGTCTCCGTAGGTGGTCGACACCGCGCCGGAGCCGATCCCCTCGAATAGCGCGGCCACCGACGAGGCGTGGCACAACCGGGTGCAGTGGTCGACGTTGTTGGTGCGGAAACCTGTGCGGATCAGCTTCTGGAAGAGGTAGGCCTCCTCGTTGGAGCACTTCGCCGAGCCGAACCCGGCGATCGCCTTCGGGCTCCCGTCGGCGTGAATCTCTTTGAGCCGACGGGCGACGAGGTCCAGCGCCTCATCCCAGTTGGCTTCCCGGAAATGCGGCAGCACCTCGTCGTAGTCCACCAGCCCGCCTGGCTTGCGGCGCTTGTGGTCGCCCTTCACCTCCGCCGAAAGCGGTCCCTTGGGGTAAGAGGTCTCCCGGCGGATCAGCGGAACCGTCAGCCGCTGCGCCGACGCCGCATAGTCCCAGCCGTAGCGGCCCTTGACGCACAGCCGGCGCTGAGATCCTGGCTGGTCGCGGCCTTCGGCGTAGGCGATCGCGCCGCGCTCGCGGTCCACGTGGTAGGTCAGCGCGCAGCCCACCCCGCAGTACGGGCATACGGTGTCAACCGCATCCAGCTGCTCGCGTGGGCGGATCGGGATGTTGTTGATCGGCTTGTTGGTCAGCGCCCCGGTGGGGCAGGCGGCGACGCACTCGCCGCAGGTCACGCAGGATGAGGTACCCATTGGGTCGTTGAGATCGAAAGCGATCCGGGTGGTGTACCCCTTGCCGGAGCGGCCGATCACGTCGTTGTTCTGGATGTCGTCGCAGGCGCGGGTGCAGCGGTCGCACAGGATGCAGGCGTCGTGGTCGACGGCGATCACCGGGTTGGAGGTGTCGGTGCCCCGGCCGGACCCGCACGGCAGCGCGGTGATCTCCCGGGACACGCCGTAGCGGTCGGCCAGCGCGAGCAGCATGTTGTCGCCGGTCGTGGCCTGCTTGGGATCACCGTCGCGCGGGGGCTGGTCGGCGATCAGCAGTTCGGTCAGGGTGGCCCGGCTGCGCTCGAGCTCGTCGCTGGTGGTGCGCACCACCATGCCGTCCTCGCAGGGCCGCACGCAGGCGGCGGCGAAGACTCGGGCCCCAGTGTCCACCACGCACATCCGGCAGACCCCGACCGGATCGTACCGGTCGTCGTGGCACAACACCGGAATGTCGATGCCGAGCAGACGAGCCGCGTCATAGATCGTGGTGCCCTCGGGCACCGTGATCTCTCGCCCATCGACGGCGAGGGTGACGCTCACCATGCGCTCCCTCCGGTCGCGCTCGTGAGTGGGTAACAGTGTTCTAACACTGTTACCCACTCACG
>JALZCO010000467.1 GCA_030863015.1 Actinomycetota bacterium | reverse complement strand
GTACCACCCCGGATCGCTTTTTCAATGACCAGCTGCGAGTTCGGCGACAGCGTCCAGCAGCCGATTCACCTCGGCGTCGGTGCTGTAGAAGTTCACGCTGGTCCGCACTGCGCCGCCGCTGTCACGCAACCCCAACGCTTCAGCCAACTCCCAGGCATAGGCGTATCCATGCCAGCAGTTGATCCCCCGGGCCGACAGGGCCTCAGCGAGGCCGGTCGGGGAGGCGCCCTCCAGCCGGAAATACGCCGTCGGAGTGCGCTGGCTGGGAGACCCGTAGAGGGTCACGCCTGGGATGGCTGCCAATCCCGTTAACATCCGGTTGCCCAGCGCGTTCTCGTGCACTGCGGCGGCTCGACGGGAGATCGCCAACCGATCGCGCCGGGTACCGCGGGCCGCGTCGTCCAGCCCCGCCAGGTGCGTCACCGCGGCAACTACTCCAGCCAGCGAGGCAAACGGATTCGTACCCAATTCGAAGCGCTCCGGGACGGTGTCCGGAGACGGCAGCAGCCGGTCCGGGTGTAGGTCCTGCAGCAGTCCTGGATCGGCGGCGACGACGGCCGCCACGTGCGGTCCCGCCCACTTGTAGGCACTGGTGGCGTAGAGGTCGGCCCCGAGCGCCGCCAGGTCCACGTGCGCATGGGGGGTGTGGTGCACCCCGTCCACGAAGCTGATCGCTCCAACCTCGCGCGCCGCGGAAGCGATTGCTGTCACATCGGGGCAGGTGCCCACCAGGTTGGACGCGGCGGTCAGCGCCACCAGCCTGGTCCGCTCACCGAGCAGAGCGCGGACCCCGTCCACTGGTAGCTCGGCGGTCTGCGGGTCCACGGCTGCGGTCCGCACGGTGACGCCGGCTCGGCCGGCCGCCTGAACCCACGGCCGGACATTCGCATCGTGATCGAGCTGGGTGACCACGATTTCGTCGCCTTCCCGCCAGGTGGCCTGCAATGCAGCGGCGAAGCGATAGGTCAACGCGGTCATCGTCGGGCCGAACACCACCCCGCGGCAGTCGGCTGCGCCGACCAGATCGGCCACTGCGCGGCGTGCTCGCGCCACAATCTCGCTGCCGCGCGAACTGGCCTGGAACGGCGCGCCTTGATTCGATACGCCGGTGCGGTAGGTGCTCGCCACCGCGTCGATCACCGCCTGGGGGACCTGGGTGCCGGCCGCCCCATCCAGCCATGCCCTCCCGTCATCCAGCGCCGGATACTGCGCCCGCACCGCCGCCACGTCATACCCCACGACACCCACTATGACCGCCTCGTTAGCGCGCGCGCAGGTAGGCGATGCGCTCTTGGAGCTGAACAGCGGTGGCCATTGCGGTGGGCGGACCGCCGCAGGCGGTGCGGACCTCCTGGTGGATCGCCCCATGCGGCCGGCCGGTGCGATGGTGCACCAGCGCAACCAGGGTATTGAGCTCACGGCGCAGCTCGCTCAGGCGTTCTCTCATCGTTGGCGGCTGCGCCGGGGGTGACGGCGAACGCTCAGTGGCGCGGGTCAGCTGCTGTTCCTGGCGGCGCCGCAGTAGCGCCCGCATCTGATCGGGCTCCAGCAGCCCCGGCAACCCGAGGTAGTCCTGCTCGTCGTCGGTGGTGGCAAAGGCGGCCGTACCGAAAGAGGAGCCGTCGTAGATCACCTGGTCCAATTCGGCGTTGGCGCCCAGCGCGGTGAATGCGCGCTCCTGCTCGCCGGGCTCATCGCGCTGCGCGTTAGCCTGCGCGAGCGCAGCGTCGTCCCAGCCCTCCTGGGTCCGATGCGGTACACCGAGTACGTGGTCGCGCTGCTTCTCCAGCTCGCTCGCCAGTCCCAGCAGCACCGGCACGCTGGGCAGGAATACCGTGGCGGTCTCACCGGGCCGCCGGGAACGAACGAACCGGCCCACCGCCTGAGCGAAGTACAACGGGGTGGCCGCCGAGGTGGCGTACACCCCGACCGCGAGCCGGGGCACATCGACACCCTCGGACACCATCCGGACCGCTACCAGCCAGCGCTGATCGGAGGCACCGAACTCGGTTATCCGCCCGGTGGCCGACGGGTCGTCGGACAGCACCAGCACCGGCTCCCGTCCGGTGATGTCCCGCAGGATCCTCGCGTAAGCCTTTGCCGCGGTGTGATCAGTGGCGATCACCAGACCGGCCGCATCGGGCAGCGCACCGGCGCGTAGCTGAGCCAACCGGGTGTCTGCGGCAGTAAGAACGGCGGGGATCCACTCCCCCGCCGGATCCAATGCGGTGCGCCAGGCCCGAGCGGTGTGCTCGGCCGTGAGCGGCTCCCCCAACCGCGCCGAATACTCCTCCCCTGCGCTGGTCCGCCAGCGAGCCTCGCCGGAGTAAGCCAGAAACACCACTGGTCGCACCACGCCGTCGGCCAGCGCCTCGGGGTAGCCGTAGGAATGGTCGGCAGCGGAACGCAACGCGCCGTCGGCATCCGGTTCGTAGCTGACGAACGGGATCGGCGTGTCATCGCTACGAAACGGCGTGCCGGTCAGCGCCAGCCGGCGCACCGCCGGGGTGAACGCCTCCCGTACCCCATCACCCCAGCTCTTTGCGTCACCGGCATGGTGGATCTCATCCAGCACCACCAGCGTGCGGCGCCCTTCAGTCCGCACCCGGTGCAGGGTCGGGTGCGCGGCGACTTGGGCGTAGGTGACCGCGACGCCGTGGTAGTCACGTGAGGTGCGGCCCACGGTGTTGCGGAATTCCGGGTCTAGTGCCAGGCCCAGCTCGGCAGCCGCCGCCGCCCACTGATGCTTCAGATGCTCGGTGGGAGTCACCACGGTGAGCGCCTGCACGGTCCGATCGACCAGCAGTTCGGCTGCTACCCGCAATGCGAACGTCGTCTTGCCGGCTCCCGGCGTAGCGACTGCGAGAAAGTCCCGCGGCGACGTAGCAAGGTAGCGGGCCAGCGCGCGGCGCTGCCAGGCGCGCAGCGGCCGGCTCGAGGAGGTGGCAACGGCGGCGGTCTCGACGGGGCGCGACACAGCGGGCGACGCACTCCTCTGGCTCGACGGGTTCACAGATCGGTTCACAGCCGAGCGCGCACGCTACCGCGCGGAGGGTCATGCTGCGCACGTTCCAACCAATGGGCCATCCTAGGAGCCGACATGAACGCCTCCGCCGACTCCACTGCCACCGAGCGGCCGGCGCAGCGCGGTCCGCTGCGCCTGATCGCCCGGACCGCCGTCAAGGCTTGGGACGACAGCTTCGTCGCGATGTCTGCCCAGGCCGCATTCTGGATGACCCTGTCGCTGCCGCCGCTGTTGCTGGGATTGCTGGGCAGCCTTGGATTCGTCACGGGCTGGTTTGGCCCGGCCACGGTCGAGGCAGCACAGCGCGAGATCGTGCGGTTGGCCAGCACCGTGTTCAGCACCGACGTGGTCGACCAGATCATCCGGCCGACGGTGAGCGACATCCTCACCCAAGGGCGCAGCACCATCGTGTCGGTCGGGTTCGTGTTGGCCTTGTGGGCCGGCTCGTCGGCACTGGCGTCCTTGGTGGACTCGATCACCGCGGCTTACCAGCAGTGCACCGTGCGCCACCCGGTGTGGCAGCGAATCTTCGCCCTGCTTCTCTATGTGGTCGCCCTGATCGGTTCGGTGCTCGTGCTGCCGTTGACGGCGTTGGGTCCGGACCTGATTCCCGCGCTGCTCCCTGAATCGGTTCGGCCCACGCTGGCCCAGTTGGTCGGCATCTTCTATTACCCCGGCCTCGGCGTCCTGCTGATGCTCGGCCTGGCCACGCTGTACAAGGTGGTGCTGCCGCACAAGCTGCCGTGGCACCGCGGGCTGCCTGGCGCCCTCCTGGCGATGGCGGTGTTCCTGGTCACCAGCACCGGGTTGCGCCTCTACATCGCGTCAGTATCCGTCACCGGGTACACCTATGGGGCACTCGCCGCCCCGATCGCCTACCTGCTGTTCTCGTTCTTCATCGCGATGGCGATCGTGATCGGCGCCGAGTTCAACAGCGCGATCGAGGAACTGTGGCCCGCCCACCCGACCCGACGAGATCGCCGGCGCGCGCGGCGCCGCGAAATGGCTCGCCTGGCGGCACGTGCGCACCC
>JALZCO010000466.1 GCA_030863015.1 Actinomycetota bacterium | reverse complement strand
GGCTTACGCTGCGAAAAGCAGCGTAAGCCCGCCCACGGTGTACCCGACCATCAGGACCATCAGTGGAAGCTGCCCGACGACTGCTTCGGACCGGGAGAACAGCGCAACCGAGCGGTCATGGGCGCTGATGACCGCGAGGACGTGCCCGACGACGACCGCGATGACCTGGATAAAAGCGATACCGGTCGCTGTCACCAGGCCGTAGTTGACGGCACCGGAGATTGCCGCATGGGTCCCGAGCGGATCAGAAAGTATGACGATGGCTTGCTGTCCCTGAAAGAGCAGCAACGAGAAGTAGTGCGCGATGACGTAACCCACCACGATGGGGATGACGGTGTGCGCCAGCAGGCCCGGAACCGGCTTTCGGCCGCGGTTTTCGGCCCGACCGGCCAGCACGGTGGCCCCGACGAACGTGAAAGCCACAATGGCGATCATCACCAGCAATCCGGCGGTGGAGATCAGAACCGCCGGAACCGGCGCCCCCTGGACGGCGCGGGTCCAGTCCGGCGAACCGGAGACGCTGTCGAAGAAGGTGGAGCCCAGCAGCACCGCGATCAGGGCCACGATGCCCGGTGCGGGCCCAAACGTGGCCACCCCGTCCAGGGGGTTGCGAAGCACGAGACGGCCGTCGTCACGCCGGCCGAAAGGCGCCATCGTGCCGACCAACGTCGAGTAGGCTTCGAACCCGTCGCCGGTGGCGAACCAGCGCTGTCCGAACAGCAGCGCCGCACCGAGATGGACGGCAGCGTAGCCGGTGAGATACGGCAGCAACACGTTGACCGCGGCGCCGTTCGGGGCGGCCAGCTCCAACCACACGAAGCTGAGCAGCGACAAAACCGCTGGCCAGTAGCCCAGCCATTGCGGTAACGGCAGCAGCCCCCGGTCGGCGGGAATCCGGGTGATGGCGGCGAGCAGCAGGTGAATCGTTCGCAGCGGGTTGACTAGCCGCCACACCGGGCCGAACAGAAGTGATAGCGGAACAATCCCCACCCAGAACAGCACATACACCGCGTAGGGCAGCGGGTTGGTCCCGTCGTCGGGTACCAGCAGCCCTGTTGTGACGACGTAGGCCGTTGCGGCCAGGCCGAGCAGCCGGAGCAACCATCGAAGCCCGGTGCTGTCCACCAGTCGCTGGATCGGCAGCGGCACTGCCCGCCCTGCCGCTCCTGCACGCAATCGCGGGGTTCGCCACAGCACACCCAGACCGAAAAAGGAGGCCAGCAATGCCAAGACGGCGCCCTGCACCAGCAGATCAAGTGGTAAGGGCAGGTCCTGCCGCCCCCCGATCCCGTGCGCGAGGACCACTGTGGCCTTCGTCATCGCCCGCTCATTCTTCCTGACCGCGCCGGGCCAGACTTCGCTCACGCACCAAGCGCCCTCCCGCGGCCAGCAGGCCCAACGCGGTGGCGTAGGTGATCACAGTCAAGCCGCGGTCCAGCACGGCTGGACCGGCAAAGGGCAGCTGGGAGTTCCACAGCACGCTGATGTCCGTGGCGGCCAGCAGCAGCACCATGATCCCGACCGTGATGACCCGGTCGGGCGCCGACTCACTTCTGCGCAGCGTGCTGAGCCCGGCAACGGCGCCGATCAACATGCTGAATGCAGCTACCGTGCCGACCCCGATCCAACCGAAGACCGGCCCGCCTTGCTGTGGAGCGAATCCGGTGCCGAGCAGGTGCAGCACAAAAGCCAGGATTCCACCGGCAATGACGGCGGCCATGGGCCGATGCCAGTTCCGCCTCCACCCGATAGCCGCTACCGCGGTGGCGAGCAGCCCCAGGGTTACCAGCCATGGCCACGGTGACGGCGGCGGTACCCGCTCCCAGGTGCCGAGGACGGTGACCTGCCGGCCACCTATCACCAGCGGCAGTTTCCAGGACCCTGACGCCTGTTCCGGCTGACGTTGTTCGTCACCTTGAGGTTGCGGATCGATCCGGTTGTCGGTCCAGGTGGCGCTGTCTCCGTCGCGCAGCTGCATCCAGCTCGGCTTGTCCGACGGATCCGCTGACGCCGGGACGCCTGGAATCTGCCCGGTCTCGGCCGCGGTGCTGCTGAGTTGGTTGACCTCGACACGGTGAGAGGACAACCGCAAAAACGGCTCACCGCGGTAGCCGACGACCACGATCTCCGCCGCGCCCTGGTTTCTGACACGCACCCACTGCCCGCCGACCCCCACGGTCACCCCCACGGTAGGTACCGCCGGCTGGATCCCGGTCAACGTGACCTGGTAGTTGCTGGGTGAACCACCGCTGCCGGCGATGTGCGCTGAAGCAGGCACCGGATTGATCAGCATGAACATGATCGCCGATACTGTGGCCAGCACGGCCAACCGGGCACTCATCCGCGGACCAGCTGCAGCTCGCCGCTGCCGTCGCTGGTTACTTCGATGCGTATCCGGGTACCGCGGTCCACCTCGACTTGGGCCGGCACGTCTTCGACGTTGCCATCACTGATCCGTGCCCAGATGGTCTGCTCCGCCGACGGCGGGAGCTGACTTGGTGCCTGGGCCGCGGTTGATGGCCCCGAGATCGGCTGATCCGCTGAGTGCTGCACCTGTTCCGAACTCCAAGGCTCAGACCCCTGGCCGGCACAGCCGCCTGCCAGCGCCGGCACGGACGTCGCCGCGGCCGTGCGGTCCAGCACTGTCACCTCGACCACACCCCCCGATCAGCACTCGAAGTGGCTACCTCGGTGTTCGCTTGACACGGTCCGGCTGGTTCGGGCCCGCGCCAGATTAGACTGGGTGAGCGGCCTGGTGCGAACGCACGACCTCTTCGGCAATCTCGTAGGTGTTGAGCGCGGCACCTTTGCGGAGGTTGTCCCCGCAGACGAAGAAGTCCAGCGTATTCGCGAAATCCAGAGCCTGGCGAATGCGGCCGACATAGGTGGGGTCCGTGCCGACCACCGCAGCGGGGGTGGGCCATACCCCGCCGGCCGGATCGTCGGCCAGCACGATGGTCGGCTGTGCCGCCAGCACCTTCCGGGCCTGCGCGACGGTGATCGGCTGAGCGAACACTGCATGCACCGCTAGCGCGTGGGTGGTGACCACCGGAACCCGCACGCACGTCGCCGACACCTTCAGATCCGGAATGCCGAGGATCTTGCGGGATTCATTGCGGACCTTGAGTTCCTCGGAAGCCCAGCCGTCTTGTTGGAGCGACCCCGCCCACGGCACCACATTCATCGCCAGCGGGGCTGGAAACGGTGACTGGGCGGGCAACCCAGCTGCGGCCAACGCCTCGGCGACGTCACCGCTGCGCATTCCGACACCCTTGCCGGCCACTGCGGCTAGCTCGGCGTGCAACCGCTCCACACCCTGCTGGCCGGCGCCAGAAGCGGCCTGGTAGCTGGCCACCACGAGTTCGGTGAGCCCGAACCCGCGGTGCAGCGCCCCCAACGCGGCCATCATCGACAGCGTCGTGCAGTTGGGATTGGAGACGATTCCCTTCGGCCTGCAGGCAGCATCGGCAGCATTGACTTCCGGGACGACCAGCGGAACGTCGGGATCCATCCGGAACGCACCCGAGTTGTCCACGGCGACGGCACCCCGCGCCACGGCGACCGGGGCCCATTGCTTGGAGATCTCGTCCGGGACGTCGAACATCGCGATGTCCACGCCGTCGAATGCCTCCGGGGTGAGTTCGACGACAACTCGCCGCTCGCCTCGTACCGTGATCTGCTTGCCGGCCGAGCGGGCTGAGGCGATCAACCGGATGCCGGCCCAGGGCACCGACGGCCGCGAGTTGATGATGTCGATCATTACCGTCCCGACGGCGCCGGTGGCACCGACAATGGCGAGCGTCGGGGCACCCGCACCCGAGTCTTGCGGGACACCCGCACCCGAGCTCACCTTTACCG
>JALZCO010000438.1 GCA_030863015.1 Actinomycetota bacterium | reverse complement strand
TAGGGGGCGGCGGCCCGGGTAACGTGGAGGTTGATCACTCCGGGTTCCACGACCGCGCGCTCGTTGGCAATGTCGATCTCCAGGATGCGGCGCATCCGGGCGGTGACGATGAGCACGCCCTGAGGTGCGGCAGCGCCCCGCCGGAGAGCCCCGTGCCGGACCCGCGGGCGACGAACGGCACCCCGGCGGCGGCACACGCTCGGACCACGCCGGACACCTGCTGCGCGGTCTGCGGCAGCACGACCACCGCCGGCACCACCCGGTAGTGCGCCAGCCCGTCGCATTCGTAGGTACGAAGCCGTTGCCGGTCAGTGATCACGCCGTCCGGGCCGAGCAGCGCGGTGAACTCCGCGACCAGCGGAGCGATCGAGTCGAGCGACGGGCGGTCGGTGATCCTGTCGGTCGAAGTAGGCACGCGCTGCCCTCCTTCGGTTACGGCATTCGCTCGTAGGCGGGCAGGGTGAGGAACTCGACCAGCTCATCGGCCAGAGCCACCTCCGTGAACAGCGACCGGGCCTGGGAGTACCGCTCGGCGTCAAAGGCCTCCCCCGCCGCCTCCCGGATCTTGGCAAGCTCCTCGTCGAGGATCCGGTCCACCAGCTCCCGGGTCACGACCTGCCCGTCGGCGAGTATCACGTCGTTGTGCAACCACTGCCACACCTGGGAGCGGGCGATCTCCGCGGTGGCCGCGTCCTCCATCAGGTTGAACACGGCGACCGCACCCTGCCCGCCAAGCCAGGACGCCAGGTAATGCAAGCCAACGCTGACGTCGTTGCGCAGCCCCGCCTCGGTGCACTCGCCGAGGGTGGAAGGCACATCGAGCAGCTCAGCGGCGCCCACCGACACGTCCTCTCGCAGCCGGTCAAGCTGGTTCGGCCGGTCCCCCAGCACCGCGTCGAACTCCTCCCGGCACAGGTCGACGGTGGCCGGATGCGCCACCCAGGACCCGTCGAACCCGTCAACGGCCTCCCGCTGCTTGTCCTCCCGAACCTCGGCCAGCGCCTTTTCGTTCACCTCCGGGTCCTTGCTGGGGATGACCGCAGCCATGCCGCCGATGGCGTGTGCGCCGCGCCGGTGGCAGGTGCGGACCAACAGCTCGGTGTAGGCCCGCATGAACGGCGCGGTCATCGTCACCGAGTTGCGGTCAGGCAGCACGAACTCTCGACGGTTGCGGAACGACTTGATCACGCTGAACAAGTAGTCCCAGCGGCCGGCGTTCAGACCCGCGGAGTGCTCGCGCAGCTCATAGAGGATCTCCTCCATCTCGAACGCTGCCGGATACGTCTCGATGAGCACAGTCGCCCGGATCATGCCTCGGGCGATGCCGAGCTGCTCCTGGGCGTGCCCGAACACGTCGTTCCACAGTCGTGCCTCGAGGTGACTCTCCAGCTTCGGCAGATAGAAGTACGGGCCCTTACCGGCGCTGAGCTGGCGACGCGCGCAGTGGAAGAAGTAGAGACCGAAATCGACCAGGCCGCCCGCCATCCATTCGCCGTCGACGGTGATGTGCTTCTCCGGCAGGTGCCAGCCGCGGGGACGGACGACGATCGTGGCGAGTTCGTCGGCATCCTTAAGCGCGTAGGACTTGCCCTGCGGCGTGGTGAAGTCGATCCGCCGCTCCAGTGCGTCGATCAGGTTGAGCTGGCCGCCGATCATGTTCTCCCACAGTGGAGTGTTGGCGTCCTCGAAGTCGGCCAGCCATACGTTCGCGCCGGAGTTCAGTGCGTTGATGGTCATCTTGGCCTCGGTTGGACCGGTGATCTCCACCCGGCGGTCGACCAAGCCCGGTGCCGACTCAGCCACCCGCCAGGAGCCGTCCTCACGGATGTGCCGGGTCTCGGGAAGGAAGTCCAGGCTGCCGCCGGCGGCGAGGCCGGCATGCCGGGCTTCGCGCAGCTCGAGCAGCTCAACCCGGCGCCGCTGGAAGGCCCGGTGCAGACCGGCGAGAAAGGCAAGTGCAGCGTCGGTAAGTACCTCATCGTAGCGGTCGTGCAGCGGTCCGCAGACCTGCGCTCGCGCGGCCATGCCAGCTGCCGTCGTCATCCGCATCCTCCGAACATTGGAAAGAACCGGCTCATGAAAGGTTGGGGGGCGCGTCCCCCAGAGGGACTGATGCGCTTATGGATGTCAAGCCGCTGATGGCCTGGTGAAGCGCCCCGGCGAGTCCGGAGACTCCAACCCTTGGAAAGGATAGAGTCATGAAGGGACGGCGCGGGGTGTATCCCGCTGAGCTGCGGCTGACCGAGGAGATCCACGACCCAGAACAACGGCTCACCAACACGATCACCGTGCACTGCGCGAGGTTGTTGACCCGCCGCGGCATCGGTCCCGACAATGCCCCGGCCCTGCTCATCGCTGCCGGCGACAACCCCGACCGCCTGCGCAGCGAGGCCTCCTTCGCTGCCCTGTGCGGCGTTAGGCAGTACCGAGTAGTTACTCATCCGTCGGTTCCTGGTCAGCATCCAGTCGTACTCCCGCCACCTGGATTCGCAGCTCTTCAACGACGCAATCAATGATATCGCGTGCCTTGTGCAAGGCTTCATGCGCCACGTAAGAATAATACTCAGAAGATGGCGTCTCTTCTGTGGACGGATATGCACGCCAAAAACTGACGTAATGTTCCGCGATCGCCAATGCGGTTTGCGCCTCGTGCAGTTCGGCGAGGAGTCGGTCAGGCTGGCCTGGCAGCAGTGGGAAGCGGGGGAAGCAGTCGCGGAAGTCCATGCAAACACCTCCGAACATGCGACGAGGTGTGGTGGGTTGGTTACCGACGAGTCACCCACCTGATGGCGGGGCTGACCTGTTGGTGGCGGATTTCCTACCGGCGGGCCGTGGAGAACTTGCTCGGCGTGGGAGTGCAGTGCGGACAGTGAGTCCACACTTCACCGACGCCGCCGTGGAGAACTCGCAGTCAACGGGCCTGCGCGCCACGGTTAATAGCGAGCTCAGCATTAAGAACGCCTGACACCCAACGTCGGACCCAGCGGTGGGAACGGCAGTACTTATGGCGACACATCAGCAGCCATGGAAATCTCTCCGTAAAGACAATGCTCTATATTTAAAGACACTAGACCCATCGACTGGTTTTGTCAACAGAGACTAGTTTTAGAATCTAAGCGCCATACA
>JALZCO010000430.1 GCA_030863015.1 Actinomycetota bacterium | reverse complement strand
CGTTGGTGGAGGCCATGATGAACCGCCGCACACCAGCCTGCCGGCAGTATTCGACCAACTCCTGGGTCACCGCCACGTTCGCCTGATACGCGGCGGCTGGGTGCTGCACCGAGTTCAACACTGAGGTCAGCGCGGCCAGATGCACCACACCGGCCACATCCCCGCCGTCCAAGGCGGCAGCGATCAGTTCTGGCTCGGTGAGATCACCGACGACGTTGCGCACCGCCGGATCGGATGAGCCCGGCGGTCCACCACGGTGACCGGGTTGCCCCGGCCGATGAACGCGGCGACTGCGGCACGACCGACGAAACCGACTCCTCCGGTGATCACGACCCGACCGGTGCAGGCTTGTGGAGTCGTCATCGGCACGGAGCCGAGCCGGTGAATGAGCAGGCCAATTCGATGAGGGTTCGGGTGGCGAAGCCGGTGCCGCCCGCATTGACCTCGTCATAGTCCTGTTCGGCTCGGGCTGGACCGGCGATGTCCAAATGCGCCCATGGCAGCCCCGCAGTGAACTCCCGCAAGAACAACGCGGCGGTGATGCCTGCGGGGCCGGGAGGGCACTGCCGGAGGTCTGCGATATCGGAGCGAACGTCGTCGGCGTGGTCGGCGACGAGCGGCATTGACCACCACGCCTCGCCGGCCCGCTCACCGGCGGCATGGATGCGGTCGGCGAGTTCGGGTTCGGTAGCGAACAGCCCACCGGTGCGCAGGCCCAGGGATACCTTCATCGCTCCGGTCAGCGTCGCTACATCGACCAGCGTGGTAGGCCCCAGCGTGCGCACCGCATGGGCCAGCGCATCGGCGAGCACCAACCGGCCCTCCGCGTCGGTGTTGGCCACCTCCGTGGTGGCGCCGCCCACGTGCCGCACCACGTCCCCCGGGCGCAGGGCCGACCCTGACACGTGGTTTTCGGCACAGGGCACCAATCCGGTGACCTGCAACGGCAGCTTCAACTGGCCGACGGCCAGCAGCGCGGCGATCACCGCGGCGCCTCCGGACATGTCCGTGCGCATCAAGTGCATGTTGTCGGCCGGCTTGATCGAGATTCCCCCGGTATCGAAGGTGATGCCCTTTCCGACTAGCACCAGATGCCCTTCGGTAACCATCTCTGGGCTCACCTCAGCAGGGCGCCAGGCCAGCTCAAGCAACCGTGGAGGACGTGCCGAGCCACCACCGACCGCGAGCATTCCTCCGAAACCATGCTCGGCCAGCCAGCGCTCGTCACGCACCGTGGCCTGCAGACCGGGGACGGTGGCCGCCAAGCGAGCGGCAGTGCCGGCGAGCCAAGCCGGGTCTTTGTGTCCGCTCGGAGTGTTGGCGAGGTCCCGGGCCAGGCCGGTGGCCCGGGCCAGCAGCTGTGCCCTGACCACCGCGGTGATCAGCGGTTGCGGCGCCTCTCCAGGTGGCGCAACCAGCCGCACGGTGGTCGTCCCCGGTGATCGGCCTTGGCTGCTGATCCGGTAGCTGTGCGAGCCCACCACGCACCCCAGCGTCAATGCCGCCACCTGGCCGGCTGTCGTACCGGGAGGCAGGTGCACCTGCACGCTGCATGCGGACCGCCGCCCGGCAGCGGCGTCGCCGGCCACTCGCGCCGAGCTGGCTCGGATCAGCGCGGCCCCGGCCGCCCGCCAGTGTTGCGCGCTACCCCGCCCGGTACCCACCAACCACCCGTGATCGGGCCGCGCCCTGGACAGCGGCACCACGTGCACAGAGCCGGCGGTGGCGCGCACCCGGTACTGGGCCAGCCAGCGCTCGTCCACCCCGAGCGAGCCAGCGCCGGGACCCAAGACCGGCGGATCATCGTCCGCTGTGGACCCTGCAGAGGAGGAAAGCCTGAATGGGGAGGGCCCATCAGGCGGTTGCCCACTTGGCGGATGGCTGACCAGGACGACATCTGGCACCCCGGAACCACGCCGTGTCCGAACCCGAACCTCGGCCAGGGCAGTGGGGACTTTCGGTGTCGCAGGCACTGATGTCTCCGGGTCAGTTCGTGGCGAGGCCCCGGCGCACCTTACCGGCGCCGACCGAGGCCACGGGACGCTGGACGCTGGATGCAGACCTTCACTCCACGACGGCTCGTAATGCCTCGCCAAGTTCATCCGCCTCGTCCGCCGACATCTCGACAACGAGGCGTCCACCGCCCTCGAGGGGGACGCGCATCACAATGCCCCGTCCCTCCTTTGTCACCTCGAGGGGACCGTCGCCGGTCCGTGGCTCCATGGCCGCCATAGCGTGCTCCCTCCGTGCATTCGTCACCGCGGGTTGGCCACGCGACACTGGTGACCGCCTGCATTCTCCCTTATCGACCTACAGCCGCGAAAAGCAACCGATGATCTCGGGCCAACGGACCCCACCGTCCACCTGGGAGCCTGCGCTCACCAGCGCCGAAGCTCACCGTGCGGTGCGGCGGAAGCAGCCAGCGAGATGGTCGTCGACCATCCCGGTGGCCTGCATGAGCGCATAGCAGGTGATGGGCCCCACGAAGGTGAAACCGCGACGTCGCAGGGTGCGCGACATCGCCTCGGACTCGGGGGTGCGGGTCGGCACGTCGGCGGTGGTACGCGGGGTGAACCGTGCGGCGAGGTCGGGCGCGTAGGACCGCAACAGGGCGTCGAGGTCGTCACCGAGTTCGGTGACGGCCCTGGCGTTGCGGACCGTTGCCTCGATCTTGGCTCGGTTGCGGACGATGGCTGCATCGGTCAGTAGGCGCGCCACGTCGTCACCAGTGAAAGCGGCGACCGCAACAGGGTCAAAGTCCGCGAACGCGCGGCGAAAGGCGGTCCGCTTGCGCAGGATCGTCAGCCATGACAGTCCGGACTGGAAAGCTTCCAGACTGAGCCGCTCGAACAATGCGGCCTCGCCATGTACCGGCATCCCCCACTCGGTGTCGTGGTAGTCGCAGTAGTCGGCAGCAGTGATCGCCCAGGGGCAGCGCAGCCGACCGTCGGTGCCCGCCGCCGAGACAGCGCTCATCGCACGCCGGCTGTCACTGGCCGTAGTCCTGGCAGAAGCCGGCAAAGCGGTCCAACGAACGCTGCAGGCCCCAACCGAAGACCGGCCTGAACAGCGTCGCGCCCAGTTCACCCAGCGCACCCAGCGGCAGCTCCAGCTGCTCGGTCCACGCAAAAGTGGCACCGCCGTGTCTACCCGGCTGCACCGTGAAGATGCCGGTGCCGCGGACCACTCGTCCGAGGTGCCGCACCTCGCATCGGACCGGGGCCTCCCACACGGTGATCTGCATGCGGTCGGTGACCCCGATCCCACGTATCCCGGTGACGGCCTCCACCTCAGAGCCGACCGAGCGGCCGTCGCCCTGACGGACCCGCACGGTGGTACCCAGAATCCACTCGCCCTGGCGCTCCCAGTCGGTGGCGGCCGCGAACACCGTTTCCGGCGGCGCATTCACATCGACCCGCGCGGTCAGATTCACCGCTGCGCCTCCAGTTCGGCGACTCGAGAGCGCAGCGTGTCGAGCTCGGCCGCTGCTCGATGCAGCACCCAATCCACGTCGGACATCCGGTAACCGCGCACTACTTGGGCGAACCGCACGGCGCGCACGTCGTCGCCGATGATCGGCCCCTCTGGCAGCCAGGTCGGGGTAGCGTCCGGCGGTAGTGCAGCCAGCTCCTCACCCCGTCCGAAAACCAGCGAGGCGATCAGGAACACCACAGCCGCTACCACCACGGCGACGACAAGATAGATCAGGACCGTGCCCACGTGCTGATCGTGACACGTTGGTGCATCTTCAAGAACGACCAACCCCCTCACCGCTGTCCCAAACCGCTACCTACCGCCGTCGAGCCCGAACCGCGGTCAGTGCGTGTCCTGCCAGGCTTGGTAGGAGATGCCGACCAGCCGCACCGCCTCGTCGATGTCATCGGTGAGGTGCACCAGACCGAACTCGGCCTCGTTGACCTTGCCCTGAGCCACCACGGCGTCAGCAAGCCACGAGTACAGCCCGCCCCAGTAGTCCCGTCCTAGCAAGACGACAGGGAACTTGGTGACCTTTTTGGTCTGCACCAGGGTAAGAGCCTCGAACAGCTCGTCGAGGGTGCCGAAGCCGCCGGGCAGGCAGACGAAGGCCTGGGCGTACTTGATGAACATGGTCTTGCGAGTGAAGAAGTAGCGGAAGTTGATTCCGAGGTCGACCCAGGGATTGAGGCCCTGTTCGAAGGGCAGCTCGATACCCAGCCCCACCGACAAGCCGCCCGCCTCGGACGCTCCACGGTTGACCGCCTCCATGGTGCCGGGGCCACCACCGGTGATCACCGCAAAGCCGGCGGCGGCGAGTGCGGCACCCAACTGGCGCCCGATGGCGTACTCGGGATGGTCCCGTTGAGTGCGCGCCGAACCGAACACGGTGACCGCGCGGGGCAATTCGGCGAGCGCGCCGAAGCCCTCCACGAACTCGGCCTGAATGCGCAGCACCCGCCACGGATCGGTGTGTACCCAGTCGCTGGGGCCACGCGAGTCGAGCAGCCGCTGGTCAGTCGTGGTCGCCTCGTGGCGGCGATCCCGCCGCAGCACCACCGGCCCACGTTGCTTCTCCAGAGGGTGCTCTTCGGAACCACCGTTGCTGCTGGACCCCCCCAACCCGTCCACCGACATGGCACCTACCCTACTGAGCCGCCATCCCTGAGGTGAGGTAGCGGTGCAGCGCTTCGGTGCAGGCGATGATCCGTTCGGCGCGGACGTGTTCCTCCCGGGTGTGCGCAAGGTTGGGATCACCGGGTCCGAAATTCAGCGCCGGGATCCCGCGCGCGGCGAAGCGCGACACATCGGTCCAGCCGTACTTCGCGACCGGCGCGACTCCGATGGCGGCCAGGAACTCCCTGGCCGCCGGTGCATCCAGACCCGGTAGCGCACCGGCAGCGCCGTCGGTGAACCCGAGGTCGAATCCGTCGAGCACCTCGCGGACGTGCGCCTGCGCGTCGGACAACGAGCGGTCCGGGGCGAAGCGGAAGTTGACCACCAGCTCACAGGCGTCGGGTACCACATTGCCGGCGACTCCGCCGGAGATACCCACTGCTTGCAACCCTTCCCGGTAGGTGCACTCGTCGATCTCGACGGTTCGCGGGCGGTAACGTCTGAGCCGGTCCAGCACCTCGCCTGCGGCGTGGATCGCGTTGTCGCCCAACCATGACCGTGCACTGTGCGCCCGCCGGCCAGCGGTGCGCACTGTGGCCCGCAGAGTGCCCTGGCAGCCCGCCTCGACGGCACCGTCGGTCGGCTCAGCCAGGATCGCCAACTGGGCGACCAGCCACTCGGGATGCTCGGCCTCGATCCGTCCCAACCCGTTGCGGTCGGCTCCCACCTCCTCGCAGTCGTAAAGCACCACGGTCAGGTCGTGCACCGGTGCTGGCACCGTGGCCGCGAGATGCAGGATCATCGCGTCACCCGACTTCATGTCCGAGGTGCCGCAGCCATACAGCAGGCCGCCGGAGTACCGGCTGGGTACGTTGTCGGCAATCGGCACGGTGTCCAGGTGGCCGGCGAGCAGCATCCGCTGCGGGCGCCCCAGGTCGGAGCGAGCCAGCACCGTGTTTCCGGAGCGCAACAACTCCAGGTGCGGTGCCTGCGCGGCCAGCGCATCCTGCACCGCATCGGCCAAGGCCGCCTCCTGTCCCGACACGCTGGGCATGTCCACCAGCGCTGCGGTCAGCTCCACCGGATCAGCGGTCAGGTCCAGGTTCACGGTGTGACGGTAGCGTGGCCAGCCGTGAACGACCCGCAGATCGATTCCGCACACGGCTTGGGGCTGGCCACGGTCGCCCCTGGCGGGACCGTGCTCGACACCTGGTTCCCGAACCCGCTATTAGGCCTGCCGCGCGACACCTCGATAGATGTCACGGCCGGCACCGTGCGGGTAGCACCGGAGGAGGTGCCTGAGGAGTTCGCCGCGCTGCTAGGACCGGACCCGGCCCGCGGCGTTGAGCTAGTGGCCGTGCATACCACGGTGCCGGACCTGACCGTCCCGCCAGCCGACGCGCACGACGTCTACCTGCGTTTGCACCTGCTGTCCCACCGCCTGGTGGCGCCGCGAAGCGCCAACCTCGACGGGATCTTCGGACTGCTGTCCAACGTGGTGTGGACCAGCTTCGGACCGTGCCCGGTGCCGGGATTCGACACTCTCCGGATGCGGATGCGGCGGTTCGGTCCGGTCACGGTGTACGGGATCGACAAGTTTCCCCGCATGGTCGACTACGTCGTGCCCTCGGGTGTGCGGATCGGGGATGCGGACCGGGTACGGCTGGGTGCCCACCTGGCTGCCGGCACCACGGTGATGCACGAGGGATTCGTCAACTACAACGCCGGCACGCTCGGCACCTCCATGGTGGAGGGGCGGATCTCCGCCGGGGTTGTCGTCGGTGCTGACTCTGATCTAGGCGGCGGCGCGTCGATCATGGGGACGCTGTCGGGTGGCGGCAAGGAGCAGATTTCGATCGGCCGACGCTGCCTGGTCGGCGCCAACGCCGGGATCGGGATCTCGTTGGGTGACGACTGCGTGGTGGAGGCCGGGCTCTACGTCACCGCGGGCACGAAGGTGACGCTGCCTGATGGTGCGGTGGTCAAGGCCCGTGAACTGTCCGGCACCGACGGGGTGCTGTTTCGCCGGGATTCCGTCACCGGCACCGTGCAAGCGGTGCACCGGGCAGGTAAGGCCGGTATCGAGCTCAACGCCGCGCTGCACGCCAACGACTGACCTCTTGGCCCGCCCGGGCCTGACTCCTGCCACCTGACCGTCACTCGGCCAGCTGAGCCAGCCGGTGTATCGCCGCGTCGATCCGCTCGTCCGTTGCGGTCAGCCCCACCCGGTTGTGCCGGGCGCCGGATGGACCGTAGAAGTCGCCGGGGGCCACAAGGACGCCGACCTCGGCCAGCCGTGCCACGGTGTCCCAGCACGGCTCGCCAGCGGTGCACCACAGGTACAACCCACCGTCGGACCGTGCCACCCGCAACCCGACCCGGTCCAGCACCGGCCGTAGCAGCTCCCGTCGCCGGGCGTACCGGTCACGCTGCTGGGCGACGTGCGCATCATCGGACAGCGCGGCCACCATCGCTTGCTGCACCGGCCGGGGGACGATCATCCCGGCGTGCTTGCGAACTGCCAGCAGGTGGGCGATCAGTCGGGGGTCTCCGGCTACGAAACCAGCCCGGTAACCGGCCAGATTGGACGACTTGGACAGCGAGTGCACCGCCAGCACTCCGCTGTGATCTGCGCCACACACTTGGCTGTGCAATGCCGAAACCGGCGGTAAGTCCCAACCCAACGCGAGGTAGCACTCGTCGGAGGCCACCACGGCGCCGATCTCCCTGGCCTGGCGCACCGCGGCAGCGAGAACCGCGGTAGGCACGACGTCACCAGTGGGGTTGCTTGGCGAGTTCAGCCAGCGCAGCCGGGTGCCCGGCACAGCAGGTTCGCCATCAGCGAGCCGCACCGCGGTTGCCCCAGCCAGCCGTGCGCCGACCTCGTAGGTCGGGTAGGCCAGTTCCGGCAGCGCGACGACATCACCGGGGCCGAGCCCGAGCAGGGTGGGCAACCAGGCCACCAGCTCCTTGGAGCCCACGGTGGGCAGCACTGCCTCGGCCGGCACACCGGTCACGCCGTAACGCCGCTCCAGCGCGGCGACGGCAGCCTCGCGAAGCTCTGCTGTGCCGTGCGTGCTGGGGTAGCCGGGCAACGCCGACACCGACTGCAACGCGGCCCGTACCACGTCGGGCACCGGGTCCACCGGGGTGCCGACGGACAGGTCAACGGCACCGCCTGGGTACTGGGCGGCCAGTTGGATCGCGCCGTTGAGGCTGTCCCAGGGGAAGTCGGGGAGATCCAGGCGCAGCGCGCCCGGGTTCATTCCCGGTTCACTCCTGGTTCTGCGGCGGCAGGCCGACGACCATCGGCGGGTCGTCGTTGACCTGGCCGACCTTCGACGCTCCGCCCGGAGAACCCAGCTCGGCGAAGAAGTCGGCGTTGGCCTTGGTGTAGTCCTTCCACTGCTCGGGGACGTCATCTTCGTAGTAGATGGCCTCTACCGGGCAGACGGGCTCGCAGGCACCGCAGTCGACGCATTCATCGGGCTGGATGTAAAGCATCCGGCCGCCCTCATAGATGCAATCCACGGGGCATTCTTCAATGCAAGATTTGTCCATGACGTCCACGCAGGGCTCTGCGATCACATAAGTCACGGGGGTTCTCCTGCTCTCACTCGCGGTACCCGGACGGGCCGTCTACCTGCACAGTATCTCCGGTGACCACCGGCCGACCACCGACCCCGCCCCTGGGTATAGCCGCCAGCTCACGACCCAGCACCACCGCGGCGGGGAACAGGCCACCGCCCAGCAACAGCACTGACCGCCAGTCCGCGGGGAGCAGCACGTCACCCCCCGGTCCAGCGACACCGACAACACCGAGCGCAAGCAGCCACACCACCAGCGGCACCGCGGCCACCGACCGGGGCCCACCCAGCTCCGCCGCGCTGCGCACCAGCCACGGCGTGCTCACCGCGGCGAGCAGGATCGTGATCGGCAACGGCACTGCACCGACCCGCAACGGGAGATACGCCAGTTCCACCGCGGCCAGCGCCACGGCATCGAACACCAGCACCATCAGGGTGATGCGCGCGGCCATGCTCATGAGAGCACCGGGTCGGGCAGCCCACCGAACAAGTCGTCATGCGCTCCCTCGATCGGGCCGTGTGCCAGAGTGAAATGCTCGATGTCGAGCACCGGTCGGGCCACCCCGTCGGACAGCGCGAACGCCTGGTGAGGACCTTCGGTCCACACTTTGACCTGGGTGCGATGAGCCCGCATCGCGGCGAGCACACAGCTGCGGTAGGCGGTGACGTCCAGCCGGGTGGTCACCTCGGTATCGTCCACTCCGGGCAACCCGTCAGGTTCGGGCAGGCGGAACGGCAGCCCGGGCATCCCATGCAGTGCGGCGATCCCCTCGGCGACCGCTGAGACCGGCTGCACCGCCCAGAACACTCGGGTCACCTGCGGTACCCGCGCCGCCGCGGCCATCGTCACCTGGTGCGCCCGGACGTGGTCAGGATGGCCGTAGCCGCCGTCGGGGCCATAGCTCACCACGACCTGCGGACGCACCTGCCCGAGTACCTCGACCAGCGCGTCGACCTGATCGCCGAGCGCCCCGGCGGCAAAAGCCCGGGGGTGCAGTTCTGGCGGCACGCTCGCTCGGGCGCCGGGTTCGACGACCATGCCGGAATCCCGCCAGCGGCCGATCCCACCGAGGAACCGCTGGTCGGTCACTCCCAGCGCGGCGCAGGCCACCTGCAGCTCGGCCACCCGGTAACCGCCGAGCTGGTCGGCACGGTCAGCGGCCAGGTCGCGCAGCTCAGGGGTGAGTATCTCGCCCTGCTCGCCCAGAGTGCAGGTCACCAACGTCACAGCGACGTCAGCAGCGGCATAGCGGGCGATCGTGCCGCCGGTCCACAGTGTCTCGTCGTCTGGATGCGCGTGCACCACCAGCAGCCGCCGCGGGCGTGTCAACACGCCGCCAAGCCTACGGTGAGTTCACTCCCGGCTCCCGCATTGAGCCGGCTGAGCGGGGTGAGCCGTCGCCCATAGCCACGCTCGCTGCGCGGGGGGATGAGAGATCCGCGAAGTGGCAGGCAGCGGGATGGCCGTGGCCGTGGTCGACCAGCGGCGGGATCTCGGTGATGCAGCGCTGGCGTTGGGCGTCGGTGAGCCGCGCGGCGAAAAGGGGACAACGGGTCCGGAATCGGCAGCCCGACGGGGGGTTCGCCGGGCTGGGCACATCACCACTGAGAATCATCCGCTGGCGGGTTCGCTCCTTGCGCGGGTCGGGCAGCGGGATCGCCGAGATCAAGGCCTGGGTGTACGGATGCGCCGGCGCGGTGAACAGCCCCTCGGCCGTTGCCGTCTCCACGATGCGGCCCAGGTACATCACGGCGATCCGGTCCGCCACGTGCCGTACCACTGAAAGATCGTGTGACACGAACAGGTAGGACAGGCCTAGCTGTGCCTGCAGGTCTTTCAGCAAGTTGAGCACCCCGGCCTGGATGGAGACGTCCAGCCCAGACACCGGCTCGTCCAGAACAAGGACCTTTGGCCGCAGCGCCAGTGCCCGGGCAATGCCGATCCGCTGACGCTGCCCTCCGGAAAACTCGTGCGGGTACCGGTTGCCGTGCTCGGGATTGAGCCCGACCAGCGCAAGCAGTTCGCGCACGTCCTGGTGTCCGGACGGGCGGTAGATGCCGTGGATGCGCAGCGGCTCCGCAACGATCTCGTTCACTGGCAGCCGCGGATCGAGTGCGGCGTAGGGGTCCTGGAAGACGATCTGCAGTTCGCGGCGTAGGCGTTGCATGGCCTTGCGGGGCAGCCGGGCCAGGTCGGTGTCCTGGTAATGAACGTGACCAGCCGTGGCGGGTTGCAGGTTGAGCAGTACCCGTGCCGTGGTGGTCTTGCCGCAGCCCGACTCGCCGACCAGCCCGAGCGTTTCATGCGGGTACAGGTCGAACGACACGTCACACACCGCGTGCACCTCGCCGACCGGGCGGCGCGCCAGGCCGTGGCCGCGCAGCGGAAAGTGCTTGACCAGGTTGCGCACCGACAGCACCGGCTGCGCGGCGGTCACCAGAGGCGCCTCCGCGGGACTACGTGCATCTGCGGTCATATCGCCGCCTCCGCGGGACCAATCACGTCGGCGATCACGAGTCGGTGTCCCGGGAAAGGGGGCGGAACAGGTCTGCCGGCTCCAGACCGTCCAGCTTGTCGCTGAAGTGGCAGGCCGATAGATGTCCGGCGGTTCCGGTCCATGCCAGCGGGGGGTCCTCGGCCTCGCAGATCGCTGCGGCCAGGGGGCAGCGGGCGGCGAACGGGCACCCTGACGACATGTTGATCATCGAAGGGGGTGCGCCACTGATCGGGTGCAGCCGCTCGGTTGCCACGTCAAGCCGAGGCAGGCTGCCCAGCAGGCCCAATGTGTAGGGCATCCGTGGGGCGTAGAAGATCTCCTCGACGGTGCCGATTTCGACCACCTTGCCGGCATACATCACCAGGACGCGGTCAGCTTGCCCGGCGATCACGCCGAGGTCGTGGGTGATGAGCAGCATGGCCGCGCCGGTTTGCACCTTTGCGGTGCGCAGCGCCTCCATGATCTGTGCCTGCACGGTCACGTCCAAGGCGGTGGTGGGCTCGTCGGCGATAATCACTTCAGGGTGGTTGGCCATCGCGATGGCGATCACCACCCGTTGCCGCATCCCCCCGGACAGCTCATGCGGGTAGCTGCCAGCTCGCTCGGTCGGATGGGGGATGCTGACCAGGTCGAGCAGCTCCACCGCCTGCTTGCCGGCCGCGTCACGGGTGACGTCCTGGTGCGCCCGGATCGCCTCGGTGATCTGGTACCCGACCGTGTAGACCGGGTTGAGCGAGGTCATCGGATCCTGAAAGATCATCGCGATCCCCTGGCCGCGGACTCGGCTGAGCTCGGAGTCCGACGCCCCCAGCAGCTCGGTGTTCCCCGAACGGCCCTCCAAACGGCTCCCCGAACGGCTCCTGAAACGCACCGATCCGGACACCCGAGCCGAGGCTGGCAGCAAACCCATCGCGGCCAGCGAGGTCACCGACTTGCCGGAACCCGACTCGCCGACGATGCCGAGTACCTCGCCACGATGGAGCTGGAAGCTGACCCCGCGGACGGCCTGTACCCGACCCTCGTCGGTGCGGAACTCCACCTTCAGGTCCGCGACGTCGAGCACGACATCACCACTGGATGTTCCCGACGTCACGATGGGCACCAGATGCTGACAGACCGCGCGCCGGGGGACGACACGCGATACGGCAGGGACGGACACACCGGGGAGGGGGTCATCTGCGTACCTTCGTCTGCTGTGGGTCGAAGGCGTCGCGCAGGCCGTCGCCGATGAAGTTGATCGTCAGCGCGATCAGGATGATGAACAGGCCCGGGAAGAAGAACAGCCAGGGCCGGGTCTGTACCGCCGTCTGCGCCTGGCTGACCAGCAGCCCCAGCGAGGTGTCCGGGGGCCGCACCCCGAAGCCGAGGTAGGACAGCGCCGTCTCCAGCAGGATGGCGACGGCGACCAGAACGGTGGCGTTGACGATGATCGAGCCCAGTGCATTGGGCACCAGATGCCGGAAGATGATCCTGGCGTCGCTGGCGCCAAGAGCCCTGGCGGCCTCCACGAATTCCTTCTCCCGCAGCGAGAGCACCACACCTCGGGAAACCCGGGCGACGTAGGCCCAGTACAGCCCGGCGATCACGAGCGCGATCAGCCACCAGCTTCCCCCGGCGTTGTGCCCTAGCACTGCCGCCACCGCCAGCAGCGGCAGAGCGAGGATGAGGTCGGCGATCCGCATCATCACGGTATCGACCGTGCCCCGGTAGTAGCCGGCAGTAGCTCCCCAGACGGTTCCGACGACGGTGGAGAAGACCGCGACCAGCACGGAAATCCCGATGGAGATCTGGGTGCCGCGCAGTACCAGGGCGAACGTGTCGAGCCCGGCTGCGTCGGTGCCGAAGGGATGGTCCCAGGACGGGGGCTGCGACTCATCCGGGGTGAAGTCGGTCACGGAGTACTTCCACAACCAACCACCGATGAAAGCAAGCAGCACGAGCGCCCCCAGCACGACCAGGCTGGCCACCGCCAGCCGGTGTTGCCGGAAGCGACGCAGGACCAGTTGTGCCTGGCTGCGCTGTGCAACGGTGAACTCCCGCTCAGGCATAGCGGATCCTCGGATCGAGAACGGCGTAGAGCAGATCAGCGGCCAGGTTGAACAGGATGACGAAGGTCGTGGCGATCAACATCCAGCCCGCAACGGCATAGACGTCATCCTGTGCGACTGACTCGAGCAAGAAGCTGCCCGCCCCCCGCCACTGATACACCGTCTCGGTGACGATAGCCCCGGAAATGATCACACCGAGATCCAACGCGGTGACAGTGACCAGCGGGATCAGTGCGGTGCGTAGGGCATGTCGGGTCATCACCGTACCGCGCCGCAGGCCCTTGGCCCGGGCCAGCCGGACATAGTCGCTATTGAGCACTTCGAGCATCGACGCCCGCTGGAAACGGCTCCAGGCGGCGAATGACAACAACGCCAGAGACACCGTCGGCAGAACCATATGGCCGATGATGTCGGTGAGCGCCGCCCAGGTACCACCTTCGACATAGACGGAGCTGTCACCGATGGTGAACAGCACCTGTTTACCGATCGCGTTATTGAAGCTGATGCCGGCTTCCTTGAGCAGGATTGCGAACCAGAACGACGGCATGGCCAGGAACAGGAATCCGAAGAAGGTGAAGGTGTAATCGGTCCCGGAATACTGTTTGACGGCGCTGATCACGCCGACGATCACGGCGAGAACCACCGCCAGTAACATCGCCACCGCGATGAGGCGAAAGGTCACCATAAACCGCTCGGCCAGCTCGAGACCGATCACCTGGGTGGACTGCACCGATGGACCGAAGTCACCCTGGACGACCCCGGTCAGCCAGTGCCAGTAACGCGCCAACAGCGGCTCATCGAGGTGCAGTCGCTGCGCCTCGAGTTCGAGGGTACGCGGCGGTGGCGGCGGATTGCGGGTCTTGAGCGCTGAGAGCGGGTCACCGGACAGCGACACCATCACGAACACGACGAACGTCGCCATGACCACAATCGGCACCGAGACAAGTACCCGGCGCACTGCGTAGGCCAGCATCGACGCCTCCTTGCTTCAGGAGATCTCCTGGCGAGCACACCACCAGCCGCTCCAGGTCGACGAGCGACTCGTCGAGTGTGATCAGCTGGCCGCGCGGTAGCCCCACTCTGCGACGTTGTAAGGCGGGCCGTCCAGCGAGGAATTGTTGCGAACATTGGCGATCGTGTCGTACAGCGCGATGAACGTCGGCTTCTGGTACAGTGGCAATACGTAGGCGTCCCGGGTCAACCGTCGGTCCGCCTGATTGAGCATCTCTTTAGCCTGCGCCTCGTCCGTCTGGCTCGCGGCCGCGGCGATCAGGCGGTCGACGTCGGGATTGCTGTAGTTGCCGAAGTTGTTTCCCTGCCCGGTGGTCCAGAGCTGCACCGCACCGCCGTAGGCGAACGGGCTGGCGACCCAGGCGAACACCACGATGTCGTAGTCCCCCCTGGACGTGGTGGCGCCCAGGTCGTCGGTCGGGACCACCTGCACAGTGATTCCCAGAGGCTTGACCTGCTGAGCGAACAGCTCGCACTCGGTCTGGCGGATCTGGTTGCCGACGGTGTAGCGGATCCGCATCGGGGGCACCAGCCGCCCGGTTGCGGTGCGCAGCTGGTCACCGTTGATCTTGTATCCGGCGGCGGCAAGGATCTCCTTGGCGCGTGCCACGTTGCCGCTGCCCTGACCGGACTCGCTGATCACGTCCTCGTAGCCGCTCTGCTGGGGAACGAAGTTGTGGCTGTTGAGCGGGCGAACCTTATCGGTGAACTGGCCCACCGTCTTGTCGATGATGGCCTGCCGATCGACCGCGGTGAACATGGCAGTGCGCAGGGCCGGGTCGGCCAGGAACCTGTTGTTCAAGTTGAGGTCGAAGTGCTCCCAGGTCAGTCCGAGGCCGACGAAGGAGGAGACGCCCGGGATGTTGCGTACCTGCTGCACCAGGTCGACCTGAGGCTGCGGGTAGAGCACTTGAACTTCCCTGTTCTGTAACGCCGTCGGTCCCTGCGCCGCATCGGTGATGATCCGGTAGATCAACCGGTCGAGCTTCGAATCCTGCCCGTACCACTTGGGGTTGGGCACCAGCGTGACCGACTCCTTGTTCTTGAAGTCGTCGATCTGGAACGGACCACCGGAGTACTTCGGCACGTTGGCGCCAAACCAGGTGAACGCCGCGGCCAGCCCCTCGGGAGTCTTGAGGTTCCCGTGCTGGGCGGCGATGTGCGCCGGGTAGATCGGTGAACCGCCACTCCACAGCTGCTTCCAGTCGGTGAACGGTTTGGACATCGTCACCGTCACCGTCTTGCCGTTGTCGCTGCCGACGACCGACTGCACCTGGTCATAGCCCGAGGTGGTGAATGCAGCACAGTTCGGGCAGTCG
>JALZCO010000405.1 GCA_030863015.1 Actinomycetota bacterium | reverse complement strand
GGCTCTGCTCCACCGCACGGACGATTACCGGCGCGACAAGCCGTGCGCGTTGACGTCCTGACTGGTCGGGTAGAACACCTTCCAGGTGATGACCAGCTCGTCGCGGCTGTCGACCAGCTTGCCGAGGATCTCCTCCGGGCGGCCCTGCCCGTTTGACGTCGCGGTGTCGAAGAAATTGATCTCCCGCGTCCGGGCCCGGCGGAACATGCTCGCCGAGCTCTGCTCGTCGGCCTCGGAGCCAAACGACATCGTTCCGAAGCACAACGGCGAGACCGCAGTATCAGTCCACTGAACCCGCTGCACCGTCGGACGACTCCAATGGCAGCCCCGCATCGCGCCAGCCGCGCATCCCGCCGACTAGATTGCGTGCCGGCAATCCCGCCTCGAGCAACGCTGCGGCCGCCCGCGCTCCCCGCCCTCCTGAGCGGCAGGTGGTGACGATTTGCGTGCCGGGCGGTAATGCGGCGGCGTCGAGCTCCCCGATCGGCATGTGAACGGCCTCGGCGGCGTGTCCAGCGTCCCATTCATGCTGCTCGCGGACGTCCACCAGCACGGCAGCACCTGAAGTGATCAGCCTGCGCGCCTCGTCGAGGTCGATGGGCTCGGTGGTGATCTGGTCGGGGGAGCTCATGGGAACCTCCTCAGCGTCGTCGCCAGCGTTACTCCACGTTACGGCGTTAGTCACGTTGTCGGGCTACTCAACGTTACCGGGTGCCGTTGGTTACCACGCATGGCAGGCTGCCGGTGCAGGTGCGGTAGTGCGGTCAGGCGAGGAGGAACCCGTGCGTATCGGGATGCCGTTGAACTACAGCGGCGGATTCTCCGAAACCGTGGCGGAGCTGACCGACTACGAAAAGGCCGGTTTGGACATCGTGTTCGTACCCGAGGCCTACAGTTTCGACGCGGTCAGCCAGCTGGGATTCATTGCCGCGCGCACTGAGCGGCTGCTGATCGCCTCAGGGATCTTGCAGATCTACACCCGTACCCCCGCGCTCACCGCGATGACCGCAGCCGGGCTGGATTACGTGTCGGGCGGCAGATTCACCCTTGGCATCGGCGCATCGGGCCCGGTGGTGATCGAGGGTTTCCACGGTGTGCCCTATACCTCGCCGCTGGGTCGCACCCGGGAACTGGTGGAGATCTGCCGCATGGTGTGGCGCCGGGAGCGGCTCGAATACCACGGCAAGCACTACCAGATGCCGTTGCCCGCCCGGCCTGGGACAGCCCAGCAGGGCAAGCCGCTGAAGCTGATCAATCGCCCGGTGCGGGAACGGATCCCGATAGTGATCGCCGCGATCGGACCGAAGAACGTGGCGATGGCCGCGGAGATCGCCGAGGGCTGACAGCCGATGTTCTTCCTGCCCGAGCGGGCCGCTGAGGTGTGGGGTGACTCGCTGGCGCAGGGCAGCGCGAAGCGAGACGAGTCGCTGGGTGATCTCGACGTCGTGGTGTCCGCCCCGCTGGCTATCACCGATGACACTGACGCCGCGGCGGGCGTGCTCGACTCCATCCGGCCGATGCTGGCGCTTTACCTTGGCGGCATGGGCGCGAAGGGCCGTAATTTCTACAACGACCTGACGCGCCGCTATGGCTTCGCGGCCGAGGCCGCGGCTGTCCAGGACCTCTACCTGGCGGGCAAGAAGCACGAGGCGGCCGCTGCGGTGCCCGACGAGTTGCTTGTGCACACCTCACTGATCGGGCCGGCGGGTTTTGTGCGAGAGCGGTTGGAGGTGTTGCATGAATCGGGTGTCACCACGCTGAACGTGACCCCGATGGCCGGATCTGCGGCCGAGCGGGTCCGGCTCATCGAGCGGATCCGGCACTTCGCCGGAGACCTGTAGAAACCGTGTCGTCAAGGTGCCTGACACAGTGGACAGTGCCGGCCATTGTGGACAGGACCTGCCTGGCGTGGCACCGTGAGTGAATGCGCGACCTGAATGCCACCTCAGCCGCCCTGCTGGGACTGTTGCATGACGGCCCGAGGACCGGAGGCCAACTGGTCGCGGTCGCCGGCGAACGGTTCGGATCGTTCTTCAGCGTGACCCGTAGCCAGGTTTACCGCGAGCTACCGGTGCTCACCGAGGCAGGCCTGCTCCGGCTGGGCAAGAGGGGATCGCGGTCCAGCCAGCAGTACGTCATCACCGCTGCCGGCAAGCGGGCGTTCAAGTCCTGGTTGAATTCCACCTCAGGATCGGACAACCTGCGCAGCCCGCTGATCCTGCGCCTGGTACACGCCGGTCAACTCACTCCCAAGCAGCGTGCCAACTTGGTCAGCAGCGCCCGAGCCGGTTACCTCGTTCGCCTTGATCAAGCCAGGGCGGAGGCCAAGGCTGCCACCGATCCGTACGTCAAGGCCGCGGCCGATTTCACCGTGGCGCACCGGCGGGCGGTGCTCAAGTTGCTGGACGCTATCCCCACGGACTGAGACAGGCTTGGCGGACGACTACGCTGGTTCGACGTGAACGCAGACGTCGCCGCCGAACTCAAGGATCTGGCCAGCACCCTTGCCGGCATCGAGGCTGTGCTGGACATCGACCGGTTGCGGTCCCAGGTGGCCACGTTGGAGCAGGAGGCCGGCCGCCCTGATCTCTGGGATGACGTCGAGCACGCCCAGCAGGTCAACAGCAAGCTTGCGCACAAGCAGGGCGACCTGCGGCGGGTGCTGGGCTTGCGGCAGCGTCTGGAAGACGTGGAGGTCCTGTACGAGCTGGCCGAGGAGGGTGCTGATGAAGGCGCCTGGCGCGAGGCCGAAACCGAGCGAATCCGGCTGAGCGCTGAGATCGCGTCCTTGGAGATCCGGACGCTACTGGCCGGAGAATACGACGAGCGGGACGCGTTGATGACGATCCGCTCGGAAGCCGGTGGCGTGGACGCCGCAGACTGGGCCGAGATGCTGATGCGGATGTACCTGCGGTGGGCCGAGCGACACGGCTATCCCACCGAGGTCTACGACATCTCCTTCGCCGAGGAAGCCGGAATCAAGTCGGCCACCTTCGTGGTCAAGGCGCCGTTCGCTTACGGCACCCTGTCAGTGGAGCAGGGCACCCATCGGCTGGTCCGGATCTCGCCTTTCGACAACCAGGGCCGCCGGCAAACCTCCTTCGCCGGGGTTGAGGTGCTGCCGGTGACCGAGACCACCGATCACGTCGACATTCCAGAGAATGACATCCGCATCGACGTCTTTCGATCTTCCGGACCCGGTGGGCAGAGCGTCAACACCACCGACTCCGCAGTGCGCATCACACACCTGCCCAGTGGAATCGTGGTGTCCTGCCAGAACGAGAAATCGCAGATCCAGAATCGGGCGGCGGCGATGCGGGTGCTGCAGTCCCGGTTGCTGGAGCGCAAGCGCCAGGAGCGGCAGGCGGAGATGGACGCGCTCAAGGGCGAGGGTAGCTCGTGGGGCAACCAGATGCGCTCCTACGTGCTGCATCCCTACCAGATGGTCAAGGACCTGCGAACCGAGCATGAGGTGGGCAACCCCGCCGCAGTGCTCGACGGCGACATCGACGGCTTCCTTGAGTCCGGTATCCGGTGGCGTCGCCAGCAGCAGACCGCCGGTGCCGTTTAGCGCTCAGTCAAACGCTGGCGCCGACCCGCCGCCGGTTGCCGCAGATTACCCGGCTCTGATGAGTAGACTCGCCGCTCGTGATCCGGCTCGAGCACGTCAGCAAGTCCTACAAGACTGCCACTAGACCCGCGCTCGACAACGTCTCGGTCGAGGTGGACAAGGGCGAGTTCGTGTTTCTCATCGGACCGTCCGGGTCTGGGAAGTCGACCTTCCTGCGCCTGTTGCTGCGGGAGGAAGTTGCCAGCAAGGGCGACGTCTATGTGGCGAACTGGAACCTCAGCAAGCTTTCTCAGCGTCGTATCCCGCAGCTGCGGCAGCGGGTCGGCTGCGTGTTCCAGGATTTCCGGCTACTGACCAACAAGACCGTCTCCGAGAACGTCGCGTTTGCCCTCGAGGTGATCGGCAAGCCCCGCCACAGCATCCGCAAGGTGGTGCCGGAGGTGCTTGAGCTGGTCGGTTTGGAGGGCAAGGCGGATCGGATGCCACATGAGCTGTCCGGCGGGGAGCAGCAGCGTGTCGCGATCGCCAGAGCCTTCGTGAACCGACCGCTGCTGCTGCTGGCCGACGAGCCCACCGGAAACCTCGATCCGGACATCAGCCAGGACATCATGCTGTTGCTGGAGCGGATCAACCGAACCGGTACCACGGTACTGATGGCCACCCATGACCACTCGATCGTCGACTCGATGCGCCGCCGCGTCGTGGAACTGCACCTCGGACAACTCGTCCGAGACGACAGCCGTGGCGTGTACGGCGTCGGCCACTGAGACCTGCTTGCAGGGTCGAAGTAATACAACTGAGATGAGGAATGTCCACTTCTGATGCGTGCCAGCTTCGTGTTCAGCGAGGTCGTCACCGGCCTGCGCCGCAACGTCACCATGACCATGGCGATGATCCTGACCACTGCGATCTCACTCGGCCTGCTGGGTGGAGGCCTGCTCGTGGTCCGCACCATCGACCAGATGCAGCGCGACTACTACCAACGCGTAGAGACTGTCGTGTACCTCAGCGCCGACATCAGTGCGAATGATCCCGGTTGCACCTCCAGCACGTGCGCTGCGCTGCGTGGCGAACTGGAGGCCGCCTCGGGCGTGCAGTCAGTGCTGTTCGAGAACCGGCAAGCCGCCTATGCGCGTTTCCAGCGGATCTTCGAGGGCCAGCCGGAGCTGCTGCAGCTCGCCAGACCGGAGGCGTTGCCGGCGTCGCTACGGGTGCAGCTGTCCGATCCGCAACGCTTCCCGTCCATCGCCAAGTCGTTCAACGGGCGCCCTGGCGTGGACCGGGTCACTGACCAGGGCGAATACCTCCGGCAACTGTTCCGAGCACTCAACGGTCTACGCAATGCCACCTTCGTGATCGCGTTGGTTCAGGCCCTCGCGGCGTTGCTGCTGATCTCCAATACCATCCAGGTGTCGGCGTTCACCCGCCGCGCTGAGGTCGGTGTCATGCGGCTGACCGGCGCTACCCGCTGGTATACCCAGCTTCCCTTCCTCCTCGAAGCCGTGGTCGCTGGCGTGATTGGCGGTCTACTGGCGATCGCCGGTCTGGTGATCGGCAAGGTCGCCTTTATTGACCGGGTGCTTGCCGGAGTGTTCGAGGCCGCGATCGTGCCGCGGTTGGGCTATGCGGATATCTTCGCGGTTGCACCGATTCTGCTGCTCGTGGGCGCGGTGGTCGCTGCACTGACCGGTTACGTGACGTTGCGCCTGTACGTGCGGGCTTGAGCAGGAGGCATGAGCAAGGAGCGCGGCCGGAAAGTGATCGTGTCGAACCGGCGGGCCCGGCACGACTACGCGATTATGGACGTCTACGAAGCGGGCATCGTGCTTACCGGCACTGAGGTCAAGTCGCTTCGGGCAGGCCGCGCTTCGCTGGCCGACGCCTACGCCAGCGTTGAGGACGGCGAGGTGTGGCTTCGAAACGTGCACATTCCGGAATATGACCAAGGTAGCTGGACCAACCACGAGCCTCGCCGGACCCGCAAGTTGCTACTGCATCGCAAGGAGATCCTCCGGCTGATCGGTAAGACCAGGGAGGGTGGGCTGGCGCTGGTGCCGCTGTCGATGTACTTCGCCGACGGCAAGGTGAAGGTGGAGATCGCGCTGGCCCGCGGTAAGCGGTCTTATGACAAGCGGGCCGACCTGGCCAAGCGGGACGCCGACCGCGAGGTGCGGCGTGCCATGGGACGGCGGGCCAAAGGCATGGATTGAACGTTGCCGCCCCGGCATGTCCACCCCCCATGCCGGGCGTGTCCGCACCCGGTGCACGATGTGTCCGCTGGTGATGCCCGGGTGTCAGTGGGCGGTGACGTCCATCCCGCTCGGCTGCGCCGGCTCGGGCCGTGACTGCACTGCTGCTGTCGGCGCTGGCCGCGGCCGGCTTCGGGATCAGCGACTTCGTCGGGGGTCTGGCCTCCCGCCGCGTTCACGCGTTGCGGGTTGTCATCGTCAGCTATCCCTTGTCATTGGTCATGATGGTGCTGCTGGCGCTCGCTGTCGGTGGGTCAGCGGACGAAGCGGCGCTGCTGACAGGTGCTCTGGCCGGGGTGCTGGTCGGAGTGGCGATTCTGTGGTTCTACCTCGCTTTGGCTGAGGGCCCGATGAGCGTGGTCTCGCCCCTGACCGCGTTGCTGGTGGCCGGCCTGCCACTGGCGACCGGGATTGCACTGGGTGAACGACCCGGGCTGTTGGCGCTGGCCGGCGCCGGGTTGGCGGTGGTGGCCGTGGTGCTGGTCAGCCGGGAGGAGCGGTCCGCTGTCGACCACACCCCGGCGGTTCGCTTCACCGCCAGGGTCGGCTGGCTGACGGTGGGATCCGGGGCAACCTTCGGCGGGTATTTCATACTGCTCGATCAGGTACCCGCGGGTTCGGGCTTGTGGCCGTTGGCGATGTCCCGGATGGCGGCGACCGCGGTGGTGGCGATCGCTGCCGGTGTCACGCGGCGACGCCC
>JALZCO010000393.1 GCA_030863015.1 Actinomycetota bacterium | reverse complement strand
GATCGATCGGCCCCGAGCTGGATTGGGCACAGTTGGTGGTCCTTCAAGGCCACGTGCTGGAGCAAATACCGTCACTAAAGACGTCCAACCACATCGTCATCGTCGACATCTATGACCCGATGCACCTCGAGCAACTCGAGCAGGGCCGTGACCTAGGAGACCGCCAGCGCGCACAGGTCGTCAATGCGGTCACCTCTGTGCTGTCGGCCCAGCTACACCGCGGCGACTTCTTCCTGTGCGCGTCGGAACGACAGCGGCATTTCTGGCTCGGGCACCTGGCCGCGATCGGGCGGCTGTCCCCCACTGTCTACGACGCCGATCCGACGACGCGCTCGCTGCTCGCGGTGGCCCCGTTCGGGCTGTCCGGCAAACCACCGCAGCACACCGGACCGGGTTTGCGTGATGCGCTGGGGTTCGGGTCGAGGGAGAAGGTCGTGCTGTGGGCCGGGGGTGTCTACTCCTGGTTCGACCCGTTGACCTTGCTGCATGCCGTGCACACGCTGCGCGCTGAGCACGATGACCTTCGCCTGGTGTTCCTCGGGATGCGCCACCCGAACCCTGACGTGCCTGAGATGGGCATGGCCGGGCAGACCCGCCAGCTCGCTCGGACCCTCGGGCTCACCGGCGAACACGTGTTCTTCAACGAGACCTGGGTCCCCTACGCTGACCGGCAGAACTGGTTGCTCGACGCTGACGCCGGCGTCACCACGCACTTCGAGCACGTCGAGACGACCTTCGCGTTCCGCACCCGAGTGCTGGACTACCTGTGGGCGGGGTTGCCCATCATCACCACCGACGGAGACGCCTTCGCCGAGCTGGTGGCTGCCGAGGAGCTTGGCATGGTGGTACCCGCTGGCGATCCGGCTGCGCTAGCCGCTGCGCTGCAGCGGGCGCTCTATGACGACGCCTTCGCTGCCGGATGCCGGGACCGGATCGCGGCGGTGGCCCAGAACTTCACCTGGGAGGTGGTGCTGGCGCCACTGGCCGGGTTCTGCCGGCATCCCCGACCTGCTCCTGATCGGCTGCGCGGCACCCCGCCGGTCGCGGCCGGACGCCGCAACGGGATGGCCGGCGCGCTGCACCGCGACGCCGCCCTGATCAGGTCCTACTTCGCCGCTGGTGGGACCGGTGAGGTGGCCCGGCGAGTGTCAGGGCGGTTGCGCAGGCTCACCGGCTGGGGATGATGGCCGGCGACGCCACCCACGTGCTGGTCGACGGCACGCCACTGCTCGGCCAGCGCAGTGGGATCGGTCGCTACACCGCCGCGCTGCTGCGCGAGTTGGCGATCCGCACCGATGTGGACGTCATCGTCACCGCGTTCACGGCCCGCGGTCAGGCCGCGCTACGCGGCGCGGTACCCCCCGGCGTGGCGGTGCGCGGTGGCCCGGTGCCGGCTCGGGCACTGCGCGCGTTGTGGCAGCGCTTCAGCTGGCCACCGACAGAACTGCTCGCCGCCAACGCCAACGTGCTGCATGCCACCAACTTCGTGCTGCCGCCGTCGAGGCGCGCCCACGGCGTCGTCACTGTGCACGACCTGGCCTTCTTGGACCGCCCGGAGCACCTGGATCCGCAGCAGCGCGACCTGCCTGACCTGGTCAGGAACTCGGTAGCTCGGGCGGCGGTGGTGTGCACCCCCAGCAGCGCGGTGGCACGGCAAGTGTCCAGCCGGCTCGACATCCCCGCGCGGCGGATCGTGGTCACCCCGCTGGGCGTCGACCGAGCATGGTTCGGCGCTGCCGCGCCCAGCGAAGCGCTGCGCACCACGCTGAGGTTGCCGCCGCGGTACCTGTTGTTCGTCGGTGCCGCCCAGCCGCGAAAGGGACTCGACGTACTGCTCAAGGCACACGCGTCACAAACCACTCTCGCGCCGCTCGTTCTCGCCGGGCCGACCGGCTGGGGTCCGGCGCCGGCGACCTCATCTCGGGTGCATCACGTGGGTTACCTCAAGGAAGCTGACCTACGCTGCGTGGTCGCCGGCGCGGCGGCGCTGGTGCTGCCGTCGCGCGACGAGGGTTTCGGCCTTCCGGTCCTGGAGGCGATGGCAACCGGGGTGCCGGTGGTGTGCTCGGACCTCCCTGCGTTGCGGGAGATCGCTGGGGGGCTCGCCACGCTCGTCGCACCGGAGGATCCAGCTGCGCTGGCCACCGCGTTGGGCGGCGCGGGCGATGCCGGCTGGGATCGGATAGGCGCAGCCGCCCGACAGGCGCACGCCGCCCGCTATACCTGGCAGGGCTGCGCGGAGGCGACGGTCCGTGCGTACCGGCAAGCCTGCGACTGACAGTGAACACCAGAGGCTGACATACCGGGCATCAGAGCCGGACACGCGCAGTTAGTGATCGTTTCTACCAGATTCACCCACGAGGAGTAGCCTGGTCGACGCTATTATACGTTGAGTCGCACAGTCGCTACTGGAA
>JALZCO010000380.1 GCA_030863015.1 Actinomycetota bacterium | reverse complement strand
CACCGCGACGTTCCATCCCCCGCTGGTTCGGGTAATGCTGACGTGCACGGTCGCCGGCAACAGGACCGGACGGCCGAACCGGACGTCCACTGTGTATGCCTCGGGCAGCCGGGCATCCAGCGCAGCGAGGCATCGAGCCTTGGTGTACATGCCATGCGCGATCGCTTGCGGGAATCCGAACACACGGGCGGTCAGCCGGTGCAGGTGGATCGGATTGTAGTCCCCGGAGACTGTTGCATAGCGGCGGCCGACGTCCCTGGCTAGCTGCCACACGGCCGTTGGCTCCGGCGGCGGTTGGACCATCGTGTGGGCAGAACTGGAGAGATTGCTCGGGTCGCCGCTCCGGTGCAGGTAGGTGCTTTCTTCTGACCACACCGATGCGCCCTCCGCGCTGACATGGGTGATCACGGTGAACTGGCTACCTCGATCGTGAGGTCTCAGGTCGGTGGCGCGTACCTGCAATGTCAGCCGCTGGTCAGCGCGGATCGCCCGGCGTACGGCGGTCCGGTTGCCGATGTGCACCAGCCCCAGCAGCGGCAATGGAAAGTTCCGGGCGGTCATCAGCTGCAGCGCCAGCCCGAAACCCAGCACGTGCGGGTAGGTCACCGGCAGCCGGTCAGACAGCGGGAAGCCGCATACCCGCGCATAGGCCGCCAGGCGATGACGGTCGACGACCTGCTCGGGCAGCACCAGCGTGGTATCCGGGAGTTGCGGGGGTCGTCGGAGGCCAGGCAAGGCCCTTAACGCCGCCTTGGCGAACAGCGGCACCGTCGCGGGCGGCGTGGCCAGCTCAATCGTCTCGGTCGCCGCCTCCATCACGCCCCCATCAGACTCTGCCCGCATACTCGGACGACCTGCCCGGTCAATCCGGCCGAGGCGGGTGCCGCCAACCAGGCCACCGTCTCCGCGACGTCCACCGGCAGCCCGCCCTGAGCAAGCGAGTTCAGCCGCCGGCCTGCCTCCCGAAGGAGCAGCGGCATCCGGGCGGTCATCTCGGTTTCGATGAACCCCGGGGCGACCGCGTTGACGGTGATGCCGCGTTCGCTCAGCACCGCCGCCTGCCCGCGGGTCAGCCCGATCACCCCGGCCTTGGAGGCGGCGTAGTTGGTCTGGCCAGCGTTGCCGCCGATACCTACGATCGAGGCCAGCCCGACCACTCGCCCGCCGGTGCTCAGCTTGCCTGCCTCCACCAGCGCCGAGGTGATCCGCTGCGGCGCGGCAAGGTTGACGTCCAGCACCGCGTCCCACTCCGCATCGCTCATCCGGCCCAGCGTGCGGTCCCGGGTGATACCGGCGTTGTGCACCACCACGTCCACCCTGCGGCGCAGCTGGGCGGTCGCGGCGATGCGTTGCGGCGCGTCCACCGCGGTGATGTCGCACTGCAGCGTGCTGCCGCCGATCCGGTTGGCGACGGCCGCGAGGGCGTCCCCGGCAGCGGGCATATCCAGGCACACGACCTGTGCGCCGTCTCGAGCCAGCGTGGTCGCGATCGCCTCGCCGATACCCCGGGCGGCCCCGGTGACCAGCGCGATCTGGCCCTGCAACGGGTGCTCCCAGTCGGCCACCTCGGGCACTGCCGCCGCATCGATGTTGATCACTTGCCCGGACACGTACGCCGAACGCGCAGACAGCAGGAACCGCAAGGTGGATTCCATGGCTGCCTGCGCCCCGGGCGCCAACCGGATGAGTTGCGCGGTGGCACCGTTACGGGCCTCCTTGCCCACCGAGCGGACGAAGCCCTCCACGGCCTGCTGCGCGGCGGCCTGCGCGGGATCGGTCGTCGACGGCGCACTGCCGAGCACGACTATCCGCCCGGACGGGCGCAGCGATCGGATTACCGGATGCAGGAACTCATACAGTGCCCGTAGCTGCGCCACCTCGGCGATCCCGGTGGCGTCGAAGACCAGGGCGGCGGTGTGGTCTCCCGTCTGTGCCGGCTCGCCCAGTTCGGTGAGCAGCGCGTCGACCTGCTTGCTGGCCCAACCACCGGGTGCGGCGCCGAGCAGCACCGGGCCGTCAAGTACCGGCCGTCCAGGGGTATGTCGCTGCAGCCGGGGCGGATCGGGCAAGCCCAGCCGCCGGACCAGGATGCGCCCGAGAGGGGATCGGGCAAAGGACTGGTAGCGATCGCGCATCACGCCCCTACTCATCGGTAGCATTACTGGCAGGTAGGTTACCCGCATTCCAGGAGGGACAGCCATGGCCCGCGCCGTTGCACCGGTCGCGATCCTCGGGGGCAACCGCATTCCCTTCGCCCGGACCAACAGCCATTACGCGCAAGCGTCAAATCAGGACATGCTGACCGCCACCCTGGACGGCCTGGTCGCGCGGTTCGGCCTGGCCGGGCAGCGTCTGGACGAGGTGGCGGCCGGTGCGGTGCTCAAACACAGCCGGGACTTCAACCTCACCCGCGAAGCAGTGCTGGGTAGCGCGCTGGATCCGCGTACCCCCGCCTACGACGTGGCGCAGGCCTGCGGCACCGGACTGCAGGCCGTGCTGGGAGTCAGCAACAAGATCGCCCTCGGACAGGTCGATGTCGGGATCGCCGGCGGCGTGGACACCACCAGCGACGCGCCGATTGCCTTGCATGAGGGCCTGCGCCGGGTACTGCTGTCGTTGAACCGGGCTCGGTCGGCTGGCGCCCGGCTGCGTGCGTTGACCGAGCTGCGGCCGGGCCAGATCGTCCCCGAGACCCCGCGCAACCGTGAACCGCGCACTGGACTGTCGATGGGCGAACACGCAGCCGTGACCGCCAGGCAGTGGGAGATCTCCCGGGCGGCGCAAGACGAGTTGGCGGTGGCCAGCCATCACCGGCTCGCCGCTGCCTACCAGCGCGGTTTCTTCGACGACCTGATCACCCCCTACCTCGGGTT
>JALZCO010000365.1 GCA_030863015.1 Actinomycetota bacterium | reverse complement strand
GTGCGAAACAGTGTGACAACACTGTTTCGCACTCACGAGCGTCAGCGCATCACGTGCCATCTGGGCACCCTCGGCCACGGTATCCCGGCGGCCACCGAGTGGATCAGCCGGCCAGGGCGCCTGCCGGGCAGCGGTGTCCAGCGGGTTCGGCTCCCCCGCCCCGGGCGGCGGGGCCCACTGATCGATCACACAATGTTCGACATCGCGGACCTCCAGCAGGAAGTCCGCGGGTGACCTGGGCTCGCTGCCGCTCTGCCCCCAGTGATGGCCGCTGACCAGCAGGGATCGCTGGGCGCGGGTCAGCGCCACGTACAGCAGCCGGCGCTCCTCGGTCAGCCGGCGAGCGTCGAAGGCCGCCTCGTGCGCCAAGAGCGCCTCGCCGAGCTCCTTTTGATCGGCTTCGGCCGGCAGCATGAAAGGGGGTAAGTCAACGCGATCGCCGCGCAGCGCTACCGGTAGTTCAGTGACCGTCCGCAGCCACGACGAGCTCTTCTTCGCCGCCGGAAACACGCCCTCGACCAAATGCGGAACGGCGACCACGTCCCATTCCAGTCCCTTGGCAGCGTGCACGGTGAGCACCTGGACCCGGTCCTGGGCAACCTCGGCCTCACCGGGCTCGAGACCGTCCTCGGCGTCCTCGGCAGTGGTCAGGTAGTCCAGTAACGCGGGCAAGCCGACCAGCGGGTTGGTGGCAGCAAAGTCCGCGACCACGTCGGCAAAGGCGTCCAGGTGTGCCCTTCCGGCGGGGCCGGGACGGGCCAGCGACTCGATATCCAGCAACAGCGTCCGCTCGACATCGGCGACCAAGTCGGTCAGCGGCTGGGTGACCCGGCGCCGCAACGACCGCAGCTCCGAGGCGAGTGCACGTAACCGCTGAAAGCCCAGTTCGGAGTAGCGACCCGGATCACCGGGTGAATCCAGCGCGTCGACCAGTCCCGCCTGGTCGGCGTGTTCTCCGGGTAGTTCTCCCGGCAGCGCGTCCAGTAGCTGCTCCGGGCTCGCACCCGGGCGCATCGGGGTCCGGTGATCCATCGCCAGCTCCCGGGCGCGTTGCCACAGCGCGGCCAGGTCGGCCGCGCCGATCTGCCATCGTGCCCCGGTCAGCAACCGCACCGCGGCGGTGCCCGCCAGCGGGTCGACGAGTAAGCGCAGCACGCTCACCAGGTCGCGGACCTCGGGGGTGTCCAGCAGGCCGCCCAGTCCCACGACCTCGACGGGCACGTCGTGCGCTCGCAGTGCAGCGGCGAGCGTCGCCATGTCCGCGCGGCGGCGCACCAAAACTGCGGCAGTCGGTGGAGCGCCTCGGTCGGCCACCGACGAGTGCCAGCGGTCGGCGACGGCGGCGGCAACCCAGCTCACTTCAGCCCGGACGTCGGGCAGCAATGCGCAGCGGACCTCGCCGGCCCCGGCCCCGTCCCGGCAGCGCAGCTCACCGACGTGCACCGGCCCAGCGCGTAGCTCACTGGAGATCACATTGGCCACCGCAAGCACCTCTGGGGGGTTGCGGAAGCTGGTGAGCAGTGCGCGGGTGACCGCTGGCCTGCCGTCGGTGCGGGGGAAGTCTGTGGTGAATCGCGGCAGGTTGGCCGCTGACGCGCCACGCCAGCCGTAGATCGACTGGCAAGGGTCACCGACCGCGGTGACCGGCATCGCGCGCTCGGCGATGCTGCCGAACAATGACCGCAGCAGGATTCGCTGGGCATGGCCGGTGTCCTGGTATTCGTCCAGCAGCACGGCGCCGAAGCAGTCCCGCTGCGCCGCGCCGACCTCGGGGTGATCACGCGCCAGCAGGGCCGCGATGCCCATCTGGTCACCGAAGTCGAGTACGGCTTCGCGCCGTTTCAGCTCGATGTAGCGCTCCACCAGCGGCAGCATCGCTAGCCGGGCCCGCTGGCTTTGAACCACCGGCTTGAGGTCGGCGCGTAGCGGGCCGCGCTGGCGCGGGCCGGGCGACGCTGTCACCAGTGCGGTGATCAGCGCTTCGGTGGCCTCCCGCAGCTGCGCCGGCTCGCACAGATGCTCGGCAAGCTGCCCGGCCAGGCCCAGTACCCATCCGGTGACTGTGCGGGGCACCTTCCCTTCCAGATCGAGGTCCGGTTCCCAACTCGCGGTGACCCGGTGCGCCAGCTGCCACGCGCCGGTCTCGGTGAGCAGTCGGGCCCCTGGATCGGCGGGCAGCCGCAGGGCATGCTCAGCAACCAGCCGACCGGCGTAGGCGTGGTAAGTGAGCACAGTGGCCTCACCCGCCAGCACGGCCGCCAAGCGCGCTCCAGTCGGGTCCAATCGCTCCAGTAATCCCGAGCCGGCCAGGCGGCGCAACCGAGCCCGGACCCGCGTGGCGAGCTGCTGGGCGGCCTTGCGGGTGAAGGTCAGGCCGAGCACGGCCTCCGGGGTGACATACCCGTTGGCGACCAGCCACACCACTCGGCCCGCCATCGTCTCGGTCTTACCCGATCCGGCGCCGGCCACCACGAGTGTCGACGCGTGAGGATCGGCGGCGATGACGTCGGCCTGCTCCGCGGTGGGCGAGGCGACGCCGAGTTCAGCCGCAAGCTCGACGGGCCCGATGCAGCCGGCGCTCACCGATGTCATCCGGGCACCTGCCGGCCGGAGTCGTGCAGTGGGCACGCGACCTTTGAGGGGCACCGCTCGCAGTCGCCATTATCGATGGCGACGAACTCGGGCCCAGCTGTGCGGCGGGCGGCCTCGCGCACGACATCGCACCAGTGCGCCAGGGCCGCTCTGTTTAATGGCTGCTGCTCGCGCTCCACCGCCGCCGTGGTACGCGCGGAAACCTGAACGATACGGGCCCCACCGGGTTCGGCCGGCAAGCCGTGTTCGGCGAAAGCACCATGCGCCGCGGCGAGCTGGTAGGTGGCCAGCTGCGCGTGTTCCTGCGCGGCCTGCTTGCTGACCGGGGTCTTGCTGCTCTTCACGTCGACGATGACCGGACGGCCTTGGCAGTCACGCTCCAGGCGGTCCACCCGCCCACGCAGCAGCACGACGCCGTCAGCGGTGCCATCCACAGCGCTATCGACAAGGGGAAGCCGGACCTCGACTTCCTGCTCGCAACCGACCTCGGTGAGCTGGTCCCTACTGTCCCGCCACCACTGGCGGAACATCGCCACCATCTGTCGCACCCGCTGCAGCTCGGCGCGGGAGTACCACGGGGCGCCGGCGTCTACCCCGGTCCAGGCGTCGGCCAGCGCCTGCTCCAGCTGCTCATCGGTAGCGCCCGCCGCCGCGGCCGCAACCAGCCCGTGCACCAGGGATCCGGTGACCGCGGGCAACGCCAGGACATCCTCACCGCCGTGCCGGGTGAGCAGCCAGCGCAGCGGGCAGCTCGACACCAGCTCCACCAGCGACGGTGACACCCGGACCGGTTCGCCCTGCACCCGCAACGGGGCATGGCTTGACGGCAACCCCAGCCCGTACCAGGAGTCGGGGTGCGCGCCGGCTATCCCAGCCTCGGCCAACCGCGCCAGACCGGCTGCCGCATCCTGCCGCCGTGAAGCGTCCTCGGCCGGATCGCAACACACCCGGCGCAGCTCGGCAACGAGCTCGGGCAGGCTCAGCCCGCGTTCCCGGGCAGCCACCGGCCGCTCCTCGGTCGAGGCATCGGTGCCCTCGAGCTCGTCGAGGAACCGGGAGGGTTGCTCGTCCTCCCCGCGCACTGCGCTGACCAGTAACCGTTGCCGGGCCCGGCTGGCTGCCACCAGCAGCAGCCGCCGCTCCTCGGCCAGCAGCGGCGCGGTACGCGAGACCGTGACACAGTCGAGGCCCCCCGTGGCGTCGACGAGATGCTCCACACCGAGCAATGAGCCGCGCAGCCGCAAATCAGGCCAACTGCCCTCTTGCACGCCGGGTATTGCGACCAGTGACCATTCCCGGCCCGCCGCGGCATGCGCGGTGAACACCGCGACCGCCTCACCCTGCGGGGAGCGTGGGGCCAGCGAGTCACCGGCTATCTGCTGGTCGGCGATGTAGTCACAGAACCCCAGCAGGCCGGCGCAGCCACCATCGGCGCCGGGCAGCCGATCGGCATAACGGGCTGCGGCATCGAACAGCGCAACCACGGCGTCGAGATCGCGATCGGCCTGCGCACCGACCGGACCGCCGCGCAGCGCGGTGGCTGCCCAGCGATGGACAAGCCCGCTGGCCTGCCACACCTGCCAGAGCACCTCCTCGGCGCTGGCGCCGCGTTGGGCCGCGTGCGAGGCGACGGCCAGCAAACCGGCCAGCTTCCTGGCGGGACCAGCGGTCCGGTCGTCGAGGCCGTCCAGTTGGTCTGCACGCTGCACCACGTCGACCAGTAATGCAGCGCTGCTCCGTGCACCGCCGCTGGCGAGCTCGCGGCGTCGCAGCTCCCGGCGCAGCCTGCGCAGTGCGAGAGGATCGGCCCCGCCCAGTGGTGACCCGAGCAGCGCAGCCACAGTCTCCTCGTTGAGGGCACCACGCTGCACTGCGCAACGCAGCACCGTCAGCAGCGGTAACACCGCACCGTGACGGGCGATCGGCAGCTCCTCGCGCGGCACCGCCACCGGCACCCCCGCGGCGAGCAACGCCCGGCGCAGCACCGGCAAGGTGCGGGCCGTCGAGCGCACCAGTACCGCCATGTCCGCCCAGGCCATCCCATCCAGCAGGTGGGCGCGGCGGAGCTGATCGGCCACCCAGGATGCCTCGGCTGCGGCGGAGCCGAACACCCGCACCACTACCTCCCCGCCGGGCTCCTCCCCTGCCGGCCCGTACAGATCGGCACGTGGGCCGGGCAACCGGGCGGCAAGCCGCAACACCGCCGACCGCACCGCCGGAGCCATCCGGTGGTCGGTACATAGCCGGACGACCGTGGATCCGCCGGTGGTGAGCAGGCCAGGATCAGCGCCACGGAAGGAGAGGACTGTCTGGTTCGGATCGCCCAGCAGCAGGAACTCGCTGGCGCTCGCGCCGAGTCTGGTGACCAGCCTTGCCTGCAAGGGATCGAGGTGCTGGGCGTCATCGACAATCAGGTGGCGCACCCGGTCGGACTCCCTGCGCAGCACCTCCGCGTCGGTGTCAAGCACCAGCAGGGCCTCGGACACCAGCTCGGCAGCGTCCAGCGCGGGAGCGGTGGCTTGCGGGGCGACCGTGCCCACCGATCCGCGCAGCAACATCACCTGCTCGTAGGTGCGGAAGAACCGCCCGGCGGCAACCCATTCCTCGCGCCTGCTTCTGCGGCCCAGCGCGATGAGGTCCTCCGGGCCCAAGCCGCGTTCCGCGGCGCGCAGCAGGAGATCGCGCAGTTCAGCGGCGAAGGCGGGTAGCCCCAGTGCCGCTCGTAGCCGTGGCGGCCAGCTTCGCCCGCCCGTCTCGAGCTCTCCCGCGAGCAGCTCACGGACCACCACGTCCTGCTCGGGGCCGGACAGCAACCGGGGAGGGGGCAGATCCTGTAGAGATGCCTGCAGCCGCAGCACGGCGAAGGCATAGGAGTGGACGGTCCGCACCATCGGTTCGCGCACGGTGGGTGTGACACCGTGCGCGGCAAGCCTTTCGACGATGCGGTCCCGCAGGTCCGCGGCTGCACGGCGGCTGGAGGTGAGCACGAGCACTCGCTCGGGGTCCACCCCACGATGCAGGACCCGGTCTGCGACGGTGTGTGCCACGAGCGTGGTCTTGCCGGTGCCCGGACCCCCCAGCACCCGCAGCGGCCCGCCACCATGCACCAGCACCTGCTGGGCGTCCGGGCCCCACGCGACAGTGCGGGGCCCCGCGGTTACGGAGCGAACCAGGATGGGCACGCTGCGCATGCAACCACGCCGCTCCGACAGTGTGCGGCGCGGGAGGATGGCAGCGGTGCCGCGTGTCGACGGCATCCCCAGCGCCACACCTCGTCGCCGAGCAACTGGCCCGGTTGGTCTGCTAGCCCAGGACGGACGGGTTCCGATGCGCCAATACCGCGCTGACCGCTGGCCCTTTTGCCGGACATAACAGCAGCGCCGCCCCAAACTGCCCGCAGAACTTTCTAATCTCAGTGACTCTAAGCCCGATCAAGCAGGACGCGCGAATTGACAAATCAATCTCGGAATCGTCCCGAAGTACCGACCGGATGCACAGGTGCTCGTGTTCGCGATCGAGTGGCCGACCGAGCCGGATCGATCGCCGCAGGGAGCTAACTGCAGGCGGCAGCATGTAAACCAGCCGGAAACTGTGTGACACGGAACTGTTAACCACGCCGGCCCGCGCCATGCGCTGATCATGGATGGCCCGGCGAGCGCGCGGATTGCCGCAGGCTACAAGGTCAGCCACGGCTGTCCAGCAGGCGTGGAATATGAAGAACATGTTACGCGCGCCGCACCGTCACATCGATGACAATGTGAGTGCCGGCAGTCCTTCTTGAAGGCTATCAAATTACCGTCTAGGCTGAGAGAAATAGCCGCCCGTAAACGTCATTATCACCCGAGAGGTGGCGTGCGTGCTCGATACCTCCGACAGCAGCACGAGTGTCGGCATGGAAACCGGCTTCGCTGATTCCCTGCTGCGCATCGGTAGGCATTTTCAGCGCGGCGACGCATCAGCCGATCTGCGCACACTACACCAGATCGGCGGCCGATCAGCTGACGTTTTCTACCGTGACCGCTGGGCCTACGACAAGGTGGTGCGCTCAACCCACGGGGTGAACTGCACTGGTTCATGCTCATGGAAGATCTACGTCAAGGACGGGATCATTACCTGGGAGGCGCAACAAACCGACTACCCGTCGATCGGCCCGGACAAGCCGGAGTACGAGCCACGCGGTTGCCCACGCGGTGCGTCGTTCTCCTGGTACACCTACTCACCGGCCAGGGTGCGCTACCCGTATGTCCGTGGCACGTTGTTGGAGCTGTACCGGGAGGCAAAACAGCGACTCAAGGACCCGGTACTGGCTTGGGCCGATGTGGTCGATGATCCCGAGAAAGCCCGCCGGTACAAGTCTGCGCGTGGCATGGGCGGGTTCGTGCGCGCCGAGTGGTGGGAAGCCGTCGAGATCGTCGCGGCCGCACATGTGCACACTATCAAGCGCTACGGTCCCGATCGGGTCGCCGGATTTTCACCGATCCCAGCGATGTCGATGGTCAGCCACGCGGTCGGCGCTCGCTTCATCTCGCTGGTCGGCGGGGCCATGTTGTCGTTCTACGACTGGTACGCCGATCTGCCGGTGGCCTCGCCCCAGGTGTTCGGTGACCAGACCGACGTGCCCGAGTCCGCCGATTGGTTCGACGCCGGCTACCTGATCATGTGGGGTTCCAACGTCCCGGTCACCCGCACACCGGATGCGCATTACATGACCGAGGCCCGCTACCGGGGCCAGAAAGTGATCGTCGTGTCGCCGGACTACGGCGACCACACGAAGTTCGCCGACGAGTGGTTGCCGGCACGGCCGGGCACCGACGCCGCGCTGGCCATGGCGATGGGACACGTGATCCTCAAGGAGTTCTTCGTCGACCGGCAGACGCCCCGCTTCACCGACTACGTCAAGCGCTACACCGATCTGCCCTTCCTGGTCACTCTCGAGCAGCGTGACGGGGCGTACGTCCCCGGCAAGTTCCTCACCGCCGCCGATCTGGGTGACACCGGCGAAGGTGCCCGATCCAAAACTGTGCTGCTGGACGGGGGCAGCGGTGAACCGGTGGTCCCGAAC
>JALZCO010000383.1 GCA_030863015.1 Actinomycetota bacterium | reverse complement strand
ACGTGGATGCTCATGGTCGCTCCAGCGGCCTGCTGAACTACCACATGCATCCATGTGTCACTTCGGATCGGGACGGTCGAATGTGGTGCGCACTCGGGCGAAGGGTTTGTAGCGTTCGGTATTCGCGTAGGAGCGGTAGGAGGCTTGATCGGCAGGGGTGAGCACCACGTTGTCGATGAAGGGCGTGAGCAGGTTGCGGGGCCATAGCCGTCGCGCCCGCACCGCGTTGATCTCGGCACACAACACCAGGATCATCGCCAGCAGGTACAGCCAGGCCAGCAACCCGAGGACCAGTCCGAACACTCCGTAGAGCTGCGATACGCCATTGAGCCCGCGCCTGGCCAGGAACGTGCCCACGGTCTGCAGCACCTGGACGGCGATCGCGGCACTGACCGCTCCGGGTATCAGGTCAGCCAGCCGGACTTCTCGGGCGGTCAGCACCCGGAACGCGATCAGGAAAACCGCAACGTTCGCCGCAACAGCGACGATGGCCGCGGCGACGCGCAGTCCGGTGCCAATGCCATAGCCGAAGCCGGCGGCCAGCGGGCCGAGGGCAGACAGCGCGGTAGTGATCAGAATGACAGTGCCGAGAAGCACGAACAGCACCAGACCACGTAGCCGGGACACCACTGGGTCGGGACGGGCATAGCGTGTCACTGCCCACACCCGGTTCAGCGCGGTCTGGATGGCCACTGAGACACCCAGCCCTCCGTATACCGCGCCGATGATGCCCAGGATCACGCCCAGGGTGCTGCCGTGAATCGAGCTGATGTTCTGCTGCAGTTGCGGGCCGATGATCGGAAACTGCTGCAGCGCTGAGCCGAGTAGCGCCTGCTGCAGGGCAGGATCGTTTTCCAGCGTGAAGCCAAGCACACTCACCAGCAACAGCAGCAGCGGAAAGAGTGAGGCGAAACCGTAGTAAGTGATCAGCACAGCGAGGTAGCCGCCCTGATCGTCGATGAACTTGTAGACCACCGCCACCGGGAAGCCCAACCAGGTATGGCGCCGTTGGAAATTGTCCAGTCGAGCCGCGATACCCATCCCCACGTCCTTTGCCCCGACAATGGAGATAGTACCCATGCCGGTTTATGACGTTGATCCGCCGCGCAGGTAACGATCAGCGCCAGAACAGGAATTCCCGGAGGCCGGCGGCTGCTTCCAGCGGGTCGCCGCCGAGCATGGCGAAGACAGCGAAGCTGGCGCCGAACAGCGCGTCGGCCACCGCAGGCACGGTGATGATCAGTAGGAAGAGAGCCACGATGGCGTACAGGCCGACGGTATTGGCGATGCGGCGAGCCGGTTCGGGCAGGTAGGGCTCCACAGCGCCGAACCCGTCCAGCCCCGGCACCGGCAGGATGTTCAGCACGAACGCCAGCACCTGCACCAACGCCAGGTAGGACAGCCCGGCGGCGAGCCCGTCGGGGAAGGCGCCGATGCTGATCACCGCGATCAGTACGGCGCCCAGCACCAGATTGGTCAACGGGCCGGCCAGCGACACCGCCGAGGCGGTCGCCCGCGAGCGCAGCGCGTTGCGGTTGATCCACACTGCGCCGCCGGGTAGCGGGATCCCGCCGAAGGCCAGCAGCAGTAAGGGCAGCAGCAAAGACATCACCGGGTCGGTGTAGCGCCGGATATCGAGGGTGAGGTATCCCTTGGCGCGCACCGACTGGTCACCGCCCCGGTAGGCGGTCAGCGCGTGCCCGAACTCGTGCAGGCACAGTGCGACCGCCCACCCTCCGAGCACCAGCAGTACGACACCGGCGGTGCGGGCCGGCCCGGTGGTCAGTGCCGCCAGCGCACCACCGGCCACCGTGACAGCCACCAGCAGCAGGAACAGCGGGCTGGGGAACAGATCGGTGGCGCGCACGGGATCACCCTCACTCATGGGCCGTCCCGTTCGCCCACCGGGGCAATCCGCATTGGTTTTACCAAGGTGCTAGGCGTGTCAATTGCGACACGCCGGGGGATGTGCTCGTGGTGGCTCTGAGTAGTTGCAACCCCGCTGACACGGGTGTAATCACAAGCTTGTTATTGTTCGCCACAGCCCGGGGCGCGAACTGGGGAGGAACTCTATGGCGAGGAGGCGGACCGCCATGGACGAGATGGACGGCATCTGCAGCAGCTCTCCAGACGACAGTGACCTGCATCAGGACCGGTGGGCTCCGGTATCCCATGTCCCGCTGGTTGCTGGCCTGTTCGACGAGCCTGACCAACAGGAGTGGCAGGAGCGGGCGCTGTGCGCTCAGACCGATCCCGAAGCTTTTTTCCCGGAGAAGGGCGGCTCAACTAGGGAAGCAAAGCGGATCTGTTCAGGCTGCGAGGTCCGGGCTGAGTGCCTGGAGTACGCGCTGGCATTCGATGAGCGGTTCGGCATCTGGGGCGGGCTGTCGGAGCGGGAGCGCCGCAGGCTTAAACGCCGGGCGGTCTGAGCGGGCCACCTCCCGGCGTCCGCGACGGTGAGTCGGACACGTACGGTGTGCCCCCACCAACGGGGTACGGACGGGAGGGGTCGGTGTGTCGGGCACTGCTGGGGAACCTCCTGAGGATGACGCGGGCCGTTCGGGGTTGCCTTCGCACGGCGGGCGCAGGTCCAACACCGTGGTTGCACCGGTAATCGGCAGTAACCCAGACAATGACCCAGAAACGCACCCAGAAAAGGACTCTGGGAAGACGACCACGCGAACCCGTCCCCGGCCGTCCCCGCTGCCCAGGCCTGCTGGCTCCGACGCTGAGGGCAACGCTACCGGCCGCAGCGACTCAGATGTGCTGACATTGGTGGACGTCGGGATCGGCACCCGCATCCGGCAGTTCCTGCTCGCCCCTCCCACGCTGCTCACTGTTGTGATGACAGTGCTCGCCGTGCTGGTGAACCGCCATCGGCTCGGTCTTGACTTGGCCGGAGGTCGGCTGCTCCCCATCGAGGGCCTGATCGAGACCTGGTCGGTGTACCTGGCCGCCTGGCACCCGGTCGGTGGCGGCAGCGCGGCGCCTCCGCCGGCTGCGCTGGCGGTGATCGGTATGTTGGGCTTGCCGGTGGGATCACCTGCCGCGGCTGTGTCGCTGCTGCTGCTGGCCCAGCTGCCGTTGGCCGCTCTGTCGGCCTACCGAGCCACCTACGCGCTGCCGGTCAGCCCCCATCGCCGAGCACTGACAGCCGCCGGGTATGCGTTGCTCCCACCGGCCGTGGCTGGTCTTGCGCAGGGCCGGCTGGACGTCGTACTGGTGCACCTGCTGCTTCCCCTCGTGCTGGCCGGCTCCATCGCCGTCCTGCGCGGAGGAACTGTCGGGCGATCGGGTGGTTGGCTGTCCACCGCGGCCGGCACCGCGCTGGGACTCGCCGTCGTCGGTGCATTCGCTCCCCTGATCCACCTGC
>JALZCO010000290.1 GCA_030863015.1 Actinomycetota bacterium | reverse complement strand
CGCTGGATCAGACCATCGGCGACGAGGGTGACTCCCAACTCGGCGACTTCATCGAAGACTCCGAAGCCGTCATCGCCGTCGACGCGGTCTCGTTCACGCTGCTGCAGGACCAGCTGCAGTCCGTGCTGGCCACGCTGTCCGAACGCGAGGCAGGTGTGGTTCGGCTGCGATTCGGGCTCACCGACGGCCAACCACGCACGCTGGACGAAATCGGTCAGGTCTACGGGGTGACCCGCGAACGGATCCGGCAGATCGAGTCCAAGACGATGGCCAAGCTACGCCACCCCTCACGTTCCCAACCGCTTCGCGACTACCTCGACTAAGTGCTCGGCGTCGCAAGCCCGTCACGTTGACGTGACGATAGGCCTGCATGCAACGGCGTGGCAGCCGATGAATCTTCGCCGCGATGACCGTCTAACTGGTAAGGAGCCCTGCGACCCAGGGGCGGACGCCAGAGAGGGGCGAAGCGATGCAGAAGATCACACCATGCCTGTGGTTCGACACCCAGGGTGAAGAGGCGGCGCACTTCTACACCACCGTCTTCGAGAACTCCAAGATCCTGGAGGTTGCCCGCTACGGTGCAGCCGGTCCCGGCCCGGAAGGCTCGGTCATGACAGTCACCTTCGAGTTGGACGGGCATAAGTTCCTTGCATTGAACGGTGGACCGCAGTTCACGTTCAACGAGGCCATCTCTTTCCAGGTGATTTGTGAGACACAGGACGAGGTCGACTACTTCTGGAGCAGGCTCTCCGAGGGCGGGGAAGAAGGTCCGTGCGGCTGGCTGAAAGACAGGTACGGCTTATCCTGGCAAATCGTCCCCATCGTTTTAATTGAGCTGATGAGTGATCCTGATACCGGGAAGTCACAAGCGGCCATGAAAGCTATGCTCGGAATGGGCAAGATCGACATTGAAGCCTTGCGGCGCGCGGTAGATCAGCCGTAGTAGCCGACGAGGGGACTTCCGACACAGTCAAGCAGCTGCTCGAGTTCGGGAGCCTCGACGCCGCCCCCGGAGTTGCCTGTGATCTGCAGGGTTGCTCGGTCGATGGAGTCTCGTTTTTACGGGATCCATCGACCGAGCAGGTCGTGCACAGTGTGGCGCGCGCCTCAGGTCGAGGAGTTGCGCGCCGGCATGGCCTCGTTGGGGGCGACGAGCTTGAACTGAGCACCAGTCGGATCCGCGGCGGCCGCGAGGCGGCCGTAGGGCGTGTCCTCAGCGGCCATCAGGATCGAGCCGCCGAGGTCGACGATCCTTGTCAGCGTCGCGTCAGTGTCTTCGACCCCGAAGTAGACCGACCAGTGGGCGGGGACACCCTCCGGCAGGAAGCTCGACGCATCCATGATCCCGGCCAGCCAGCCCTCGCCATGCTTGAGGGTCGTGTAGCGGAACTCCGGCGTGTCGCTCACGACATGGGTGTCCCAGCCGAACACTTCACGGAAGAAGGTGACGGTGGCCTCGTAGTCCCGGGTCTGAAGCTCGAACCAGCTCGGTGCGCCGGGTTCGCCGAGAACGCCGAAGCTCTGGTGCCGGCCAGGCTGCCAGATCCCGACCGCTGCGCCGCCGGGGTCACTGATGACGGCCATGGTGCCCAGGTCAGCGACATCCATGGCCGTGGCGAGGACCTGGCCTCCGTGGGCAGCGGCGGTGTCGACGGTCTTTCTGGCGTCATCGGCAGCGAGGTAGACCGACCAGACGTCCGAGACCTCCGAGCCGGGCTGGCTGGCCATACATCCGGCGATCCGGACGCCGTTTTTGGCGAAGTTGAAATAGCCGCCGAACTCATCGGCTGGTTCCTCCGCGGTCCAGCCGAACAGCTCGCAGTAAAACTCTCGGCTACGCTCGGTGTCAGAGGTCATCAGATCGATCCAGCAGGGCGCTCCGAGGGGGGCGGTGTCTCGGGTGGGCATGGTGGCTCCTTTCGCAACGCTCAAACCATGTCACCACTTTCGACGCCGCAGCGGCCCCGAACTCATCGGCACTGGCGAACCAGAAGCACCACACGTGATGGCGACCTCGATGACCTGATCGGCGCGGCCGCGATGCGCGGGGCCTCTCTAGTTCCCGAGCGCCTGCTTGCGCCGTTCGATCAGTCGCCAAATCATCGGCGTGAAGATCAGCTGCATCGCGAGATCCATCTTGCCGCCGGGGCAAACGATGGTGTTCGCGCGCGACATGAATGAGTCGTGCAGCATCGTGACGAGATACGAAAAGTCGATGCCGCGCGGATTGGCGAAACGGATGACGAGCATCGACTCGTCCAATGTCGGAATGGTTCGGGCGATGAACGGGTTGGAGGTGTCGACGATGGGCACGCGCTGGAAATTGACGTGTGTGTGCGAGAACTGTGGGCAGATGTAGTTCACGTAGTCGGGCATGCGGCGCAGAATCGTGTCAGTCACCGCCTCGGTGGAGTAGCCGCGCGTCGACTTATCGCGGTGCAACTTCTGGATCCACTCCAAGTTGATCACCGGAACGACGCCGATCAACAGGTCCACGTGCTGGGCGGCGTCGACCTTATCGGTCACAACCGCTCCGTGTAGCCCCTCATAGAACAGCAGATCCGTGTCGACGGGCACGTCTTCCCAGGGTGTGAACGTACCGGGGGACTGCCCATAAGGCTCCGCCTCGTCGTCGTCGTGCAGGTACTTGCGCACGCGGCCGCGGCCGTTCTCGCCGTACTGACGAAACAGCTCCTCGAGCTCCTCGAAGAGGTTCGCCTCCGGGCCGAAGTGGCTGAGCGGGTGGTCACCGCGCTCGGACGCCTCGGCCATTTTCGCCTTCATCTCGGCGCGGTCATATCGATGAAAGCTGTCGCCCTCGATGAGCATCGCATTCACCTGCTCACGCCGGAAGATCTGCTCGAAGGTGCGCATCACCGATGTCGTCCCGGCACCCGAGGAACCGGTGATAGCGATGATGGGATGCTTGGCTGACATGACCTCTTCCCCTTTCGCTCAACCGTTGGCACGGAATAGGCCGCGCGTGCCGTAGAGCGGTGCGTCGCCTTCGATCACGTTGTGGTCACGGTGGTACTGCTCTATACGCTCGACCTCCTCCCGCGCGCCAAAGATGAACGCGATGCGCTGATGCAGATCCTCCGGCACGACGTCGAGAACTCGGCCACGCCCCGTGCTCGCAAGGCCGCCAGCCTGCTCGATGATGAAGGCCACTGGATTGGCCTCATAAAGCAAACGCAGCCGGCCCGGCTTCGCCGGGTCCTTCGTGTCACGCGGATAGAGAAACACGCCGCCGCGGGTGAGGATGCGGTGCGTCTCCGCGACGAGCGACGCGACCCACCGCATGTTGAAGTCCTTGCCGCGAGGGCCCGTACTGCCGGCCAGGCACTCGTCGACGTAGCGCGCCACTGCCGGCTCCCAGAATCGGCTGTTCGAGGCGTTGATCGCGAACTCTTTTGCGGCTGCCGGAACCTCAATCGACGGATGGGTCAGGAAGAACTCGCCGAGCTGCGGTTCGAGCGTAAAGCCGTGCACACCCTTGCCGACGGTCAAGACGATCATCGTCGAAGGACCGTAGATCGCGTACCCGGCGCAGACTTGTTGCGACCCGGGCTGCAGGAAGTCTTCCACGGTCGCATTCACGCCTGGTTTCGTGGCGCGCAGGATCGAGAAGATGCTACCGACTGAGACGTTCACGTCGATGTTCGACGAGCCATCGAGCGGGTCGAACGCCAGAAGGTACTTGCCCCGCGGGTAGCGCTCCGGGATGGGATGCGGTTCCTCCAACTCCTCGGACACCATTCCGGAGATCAAGCCGCGCCATTCGTTGGCGCGCAGGAACAGCTCGTTCGCGACCAGATCGAGTTTCTGCTGCGTCTCCCCCTGGACGTTAGTCGTCGCTGCGGCCCCGAGCACATCGCCGAGCGCCCCGTACGCCACCCGCTTGGCGATCGCCTTGCACGCGAGCGCAACGCCGAGGATGAGTGAGTTCAGCTCGCCGCTCGCGCCCGGATAGCGGCGGCGCTCCTCGATGAGGAACTGGGTGAGCGTCGTATGGTCAGCAAACATGGCGTCCTTAAGGATCTCGGTGTTAGCAGACTAGTGCCTCAACGCCTACCTCACCCAGCACACGACTGTGGCCTCTTCGGGCCGAGCGCCTCGCCGGGAGCGAGCCTGTCGCATACGAGTCCGGTTCGACGCACACGTCTGCGCATTTTGCTGCCCGAAAGGCTGCTCCACAGAACATCGAGAAGTTGGCACGATCAGCAGGTGCGCGCGCAACCTCGGACCCCGGACGCCAGCGTAAGCAAGTACCGGCCGCTCCGGCAACCGCCCGGCACGCGCGGGCGCTGGGCTGGGCCGTCTCGGTGTTGCAGCGACCTCGGCGCCCCGATGCCTGCGCCGGCAACCGGGGTGTCACTGCCACGGCCTGTGGTCAGCTTCGAAGAGCAGGCATTCGACGACGCGGTCAAGTCGGGTGACTGGGCCACGGCAGCAACCTCGCTGGCAAAGCTGGCCATGCCGGCGACGAAGCTGGCGCCGCTCACGATCAACCAGCTACGCCTACTCCAGGATGCCGTGACTCGCATTCGCTGCGCACTCGACGGCGTGGGCATCGTGCTGCAGCTCGCGATCGCCGTCGAGTTGCAGGGCAAGGGCGTCCCGGCGCCCAAGGTCGCGGCTGGCACCGCATTCGGCAAGCTCGAAATCAAGGCCGGTGAGAAGATCCACGGTGATCAGGCCACGGATACCTGGTACTCCTACAGGATCAACATCGCCTTCACGCCCGACCCTACCGTCGTCGACGCCGCCGAGATCGCGTTCATCCAGACCGTCCGCCTCGTCGACACAACGAGCGGCTGCAACAAAGACCTCGAGCAGACGAGCAAGAAGCGCCAAACACCGTTGGCCACGAGCGTGGACCGACGCAGCGGCAAGAAGCACGGCTGGTATGGGCTCAAAGACGACGGGACGGGCAGCAGCATGCTGACCACGTGGCGGAAATCCGTTCCGGCGACGCCGGCCACGATGCAGGATTGTGCAAGTTGGAACCAGCCCAACACCACCTGGCAGTTCGAGACCATGGTGGCTTGCCGCTCCGGGACGGACATCGGCAAGGTGTACGCGGTGGTCACGTGGGGCTTCACCGTCGACGCCAACCTCAAACTCACCGAGCAGGCACCAGCGGTGACGAACAAACAGAGCACAGAGGCCACCACAGCGGTGCGCAAGTGGAATGACCAAGCCGCCGGCTCCGTGTTCGACCGCAACACCCCGGGCCAGATGTCGCTACCGGCACTGAATTGAGCGCCGACGTCCACGCAGATCGACGCGCGCGGACCTCAACCGCCCACTGAGTGCGGGCAGATTCATGATCTTGCCCAATCCTTGTCTTCGCCGATTATCACCTGAAAGGTCGATTGGGGCGGGTAGGATAGGTCAGGTGGTTTCGCTTAGCACGTAGCTTGGCGTAGGTATTCGATCAGAATGACGGGATCCGATCGGTTGGGTATCGGCCTGTGGACCCGACTTACCAGATCTGTCCTGCAGTGGGCACACTCCGCCGAGGCTGGCTGTGCCGACGTGCCGGTCAGATGGTACAAGGAGGCTAATGTGATCAAGAGGATTTTGCAGTTCCTGGTGCTGAAGCGCCTTTGGGACCGCCGCCGCGGTC
>JALZCO010000249.1 GCA_030863015.1 Actinomycetota bacterium | reverse complement strand
CCACCGCCCGTCCTGAGTGCGGCGCTCCAGGACGGTGTTGACGAACCGCACCAGGTCAGGGCTGTCCTTGCTGATCGCGATGGCATAGGGCTCCTCGGACAGTGGTGGGCCGACGATCTCGGTCCGTGGATCCTGCTCGGCCATACCGGCCAGCTGGGTGTCATCGCTGGATACTGCGTCGACCTCGCCGAGCTGGAGCAGCATCAGGCAGTCCGACGGGGTGGGCTCGCCCACCGGGATCGGCTTGGCGGGGTGGCCCAGAATCGTCCGCAACGATGTCGTGCCGCGGGCCGCGCAGACTCGCTTGCCTCGCAGATCCTCCAGCCCAGTGATGCCTGAGCCGCGGTTCACCAGCACTCGTTGCCTCGCCTCGTAGTACACAGCGCTGAACTCCACCTGCTCCCGGCGCCAACAGGTGACGCTCACCGCAGCCACCACCAGATCAACCTCGCTGGACCGCAAGGCCTCGAGCCGCCCGGTTGCGGCATGCGGTCGGAACACCACGCGCTCCCGGTCGCCAGTGATCGCCTCGGCGATGTCCCGCACGATGTCGATGTCGGACCCTGCCAGCTCCCTGTCCCTGTCATTGAAGGCAAGCGGGTAGGCGTCCAGGCCGATGCCGACGATCAGGTGTCCTCGCTCGGCGACGCGGGCCATCGTCGAGCCGGCGGGCATGTGGCCTGGTGCAGGCAGCGAGCCCTGCGGGCGCAGGCTGGCCCGAAGATTCTGTGGAGTGCAGCCCGGTTCGGCTGGTGCATCCGTGGTTGACCGGGCGTCTGCGGTCCATCCAGAGACGGCCAGGATAAAGGCGGCCAGCGCGCCGCAGGCGAGCGCTCGAGTGTTCATCGGTACTCCTCCAGCCGCTGCCGGACGCCCAGGGCCACCCCCACCGCGGCGATGAGGGCCAACGTGCCGATACCGGTAGGCAGGCCGTTGAGCCAGTCTCGGGCGCGGTCGATGTCCCTCCCGAAGGCATCGCGCTGGTAGCCGACAGCAGCCTGAAGCGCTGCGGCGAGCCGGTCGAACGCCGCCGCTGCGCTCGCCTGCTGGGTGTTCACTGCGGCGTCGACCGCCTTGGTGTAGTCCCCGGCGTCGTCCAGCCGCCGAACCTCATTGTGCGCGGCGGCGTAACCGCTGGCGTCGCCGATCGCCGCCTGCACCAGCGCTCGTCCCTGCGGATCGGCGGCGAATTGCATGGCTGCGCCCAGTGCCCCGCCGGCACCGCCGTTGCGGGCGAGCTGCTGCATCCTGGCGTCGAAGTCCGGTTCGCTGGCACCATCGCGAGTGATCAACCCGAGGCTCTCGACGGCGCGGGCTTGCAGCGCCGCGATCTGCGCCGGCCCCAACGCGTCGGACACCGACCGGCTATGTCCCAGCGCGCGCGCTAGCGAGCCGGCCGAGGCCATCCCTGCCACCGTCCACCACACCAGGCCCGTGAGCACCGCTGCGCTCGCCAGGACCAAGCCGATATTGAGCACCCGTTGCGTGCGCCGGCACAGGAAGACCTGCACCCAGATCAGTCCGGCCAGGCTCGCCGCGCAGGCGGCAAGCGCGACAACCGGCACCGCCCCGGCTTGGTGGTAGGCGTCGTTAAGCCGGGATGCCTGCCGTCGTTGCAGCTCCGCCGCTGCGGGCAGGATCACTTCCCGCATCAGCTCGGAGGCGTTGCGCAGGTATGTCGCCCCGATCGCCATATCCTGCCGGTTGTTCGCCCGTGCGCGCTCGACCAAGCCGGTGTAGACCGGCAGCTGGCCGGTGATGTCGCCGATCCGTTGAGCGGTCACCGGCTCCTCGCCTGCTTGAGTTCCAGCCTGCGCCAGGCTGGCCGTCGCCGTGAGGATGTCCCGGTCGTATCGAGCACGCATTTCATTAGGTTCCACTCCGCCGGACAAGAACCCAGCCGCAACCGTGGCGTCCGCATCGGCCAGCGACTGGTACAGCGTGGTCACATTCGCATTAAGAGGCTCCAGACGCTCGGCGATGTCTCGGGTGGTTTCCACGCGGTTATTCGCGGTGACGACTCCGACCACTCCGGCGAGCACTATCCCGACCACGAGGACTATCCGAGTCAACCGGAGCTTGCCTGGTGTGGTATTCCAGTCGGCGAGCAGCCGGTCGATGCGACGATGCGGCCGCCCTCGATCTGGGAGCTGACCAGCCGGCACCGGCCTGGTCTCGATGGTCCGTTGGCTCAGATGCACCGTCGATCTCCGGTTCGTCACCATCCTCGCGCTGATCAGTAGAACTCTTCACTACCATCGATGACTAGAGGGCTGCCCCCACTCAGGTGGTCAGGCGGCAGCGCCATGTTTAACGTGGGTTGATGGCAGGTCCGCGGCAGCCGTCGGGTGCGCTGGTGGTTCATTTTCAGGGCCGCCAGGCCGCTGTGCTGCGCCCGGGCAATCCAGGCTTCACTTTCGGGCGAGGTGGTGATCGCACGCTGCGATTCGGTCATGACAGTGTGAATGGCGGTCCTGACCTACACATCTCCCGTAATGTTGGCTCAATCCAGTACGGTGGCGGCTTGTGGGTCGTCTGCAACGACAGCGACAGCCGCCCATTCGACGTGATCGTGCGCGGGGTGTCCAACCCACTACCGCCGCGGACCGCGTCGGACTCGCATTCACGGTGGGCGATCAGCCCACCCGGCCTGAGCATCCGGATCGGTGCGCCCTCCGGCCGGTACCTACTGTCGATCACCATAGATAGTCCCCGGTCGCCGGTAGTGGACTCCCCGGAGCACGGTGATCCCACTACCCGCCCGCTGTGGGAGCCCACCGACCACGAGCGATTACTCCTGGCAGCCAAGTTCCTGGCGCAGCCCGATCCCGGCGACGCGGTCGGCAACCGGGAAGCCGCCGAGTACGCATCCGCCGCCCGGCCTCATGAAGAGCCGGTCACCGCAAAAGCGGTTGAAGACTGTGTGGGTAG
>JALZCO010000244.1 GCA_030863015.1 Actinomycetota bacterium | reverse complement strand
GCGCAGACCTGCGCAACCCCCGGGCTGCACGGCGATACGCAGATGCATGTCAGTGCGGCCTTCCTGGTCGAGCAGCGCCTTCGCCTTGGCGGCAGCGGCATCGGTCAGCTCGACACCGTGGGTCGGCACCTCGGTGTCGGTGAAGTTCTCGACGGTCATGGCTCTCCCTGGAATCGGCCCCTGGAATCGGCACTGCAGCATGCACAGTTCTCTGCACCACGGTAACGCTCGTGACCGGTGCGTGATTCCCGCTTCCTGCCAAGGACGAGAACCCTCACCGCCCGCCCCACTGGCGGGCGGCGTGCTCGGCTACCGCTGCCAGGGTACCCGCCGGATCAGCCAGTGCGGCGTGCACTGAGCCGGCCAGCTCGGCCACGGCGTATGCGGCACAGATCCCGACCGCGGCCGCCTCCCGCCGTCCCACCGATACCTGCCCGGCCAGCACGACACAGGGCAACCCGCGCCGCGCAGCGCCTTCGGCCAGCGCGGTGACGAGCTTGCCGCGCAACGACTGCCAGTCGAAGCTGCCCTCACCGGTGATCACCAACTCGGCGGTGTCCAGGGCATCGTCCAGACCGGTGCATTGCGCCACCAGCTGCGCGCCGGAAACCCGTTCGGCACCGAGCCCGAGCAGGGCCGCACCGAGGCCACCCGCCGCCCCAGCCGAGGGCAGCTCCCGGACCGCCCGGCCGGTCGCCTCCTCCAACACGTCGGCCCAGCGAGCCAGCGCCGCCTCCAGTTCACGCACCTGCTCCGGGCCGGCGCCCTTCTGCGGTCCGAACACCTGCGCGGCACCGTGGTGCCCCAACAGCGGGTTGGTCACGTCCGCGGCAGCGACCAGCCGCAAGCCGTCAACCATGGCCCGGCCATCCAGCCGCGCGCACCGGACCAGGGCTGCCCCACCGGGCGGCAACGGCTGACCGGCGGCGTCCACGGCGACCGCACCCAGCGCCGCGAGCGCTCCGGCCCCGCCGTCAGAGCTGGCCGAACCGCCCAGGCCCACCACTGCGGTGTGCAGGCCGGTGTCCCGTACCGCCGCGAGCAACTCCCCCACCCCGCGGCTGGTCGCGACCGTCGCGTCGCGTGACTCAGATGCCACCAGGTGCAGGCCACAAGCCTGCGCCGCCTCCACATAGCCGGTCGTCTCGTGCTCCAACCAGCACGCGATGACGGGCTCTGCTGCCGGGCCAGTGACCCGGGTGCGGTGCACGGTGCCCCCCAGCGCGCTGTGCAGGACCTCCACGAAACCCGGGCCTCCGTCGGCCAGCGGCCGCAATGCCAGCTCGTCACCGGGTGCGGCCCGCCGCCATCCCGTTGCGACGGCGTCGGCCGCCTCCACAGCACTGAGGGTCCCGCCGAAACAGTCCGGGGCGATCAACACGCGCACAACTGCCGACGCTACGCCTGGGGCATGGTGTCCTAGTCTGGTCATCGTGAGGTTCCTGCGCGGTAAGACCAGCCCGGGAGCCACCGATCCCGCGCAGGAGCCGACGGCGGAGGTGGCGTCCGATGCCGATGACGTGACCCGCCGTGACGACGTGGCACACCGGGGCCGTACCGGCGGCAAGGGCCGGCCCACTCCGAGCCGCCGAGAGGCCGAGGGCCGCAAGCGCGGCCCGGCCCCGCCCCCACCACGGACCCAGCGGGAAGCACTACGCCGGATGCGCGGGTCGAAGGAGGAACGTCGTAAGGCCTCGGCGGCGCGCCGCGAGCGGATGATGTCCGGGGACGACAAGTACCTGCTGCCCCGTGACCGCGGTCCGGTGAAGGCCTACGTCCGAGACCTGGTGGATTCCCGGCGCAACGTCTCCGGCCTGTTCATGCCGCTGGCGCTGCTGGTGATCGTGGTGATCCTGGTGCCGTCACCTGTCGTGCAGCAATACGTGTCACTGGTGTCGATGGCGATGCTCGTCACGATGATCGTCGAGGGGCTGCTGCTCGGCCGGATCGTCAATCGCCGGGTTCGCGAGCGGTTCCCCGATGCGTCCGGGACCGGGGTCGGCTTGGGGTTCTACGCGATGACCAGGGCGACCCAGCTACGCAGGCTGCGGGTACCCAAGCCTCGGGTCGGTCCGGGCGATCCGATCCCGTAGCGGGTTTGCTCACTCCGGTCGCAAGCTCATCGGGCCGTACACCTCGTCTTCGCCGTCGAGCAGGGTGACCGCCGCCACGCCGGCCTGCAGCAGAGCTGGCCACTCCCGTTCAAGCCACTCCTCGGCGCTTGCCTGATCGTCGAAGGCGATGTCCGGGCCGGATGCCTGGCCGCCGTCGGAGTGTTGGTAACGCCACCGAAGGGTCATCACGTGACGGTAGCGTCGCCAGCGGCGGCAAGGAGGTCAGGTGCGGACGCTGGTGCTCGGAGGCGCGCGCTCGGGAAAGTCCGCGCACGCCGAGAAGTTATTGGGTGAGGTTCAGGTGGACTACCTGGCAACGGCCCGGCACCGGTTCGATGATCCGGACTGGGAACAGCGGATCGCCGTGCACGTGGCCCGAAGGCCCCCCAGCTGGCGCACCGTGGAACCGTCCGACCTGCCCGCTGCGTTGCGCACCGCAGGCCCGGTCCCGGTGCTGGTCGATGACGTGGCCACCTGGTTGACCGGAGAGCTGGACGACGCGGGAGCCTGGGAAGGCCCGCCCGAAGCGCTGGCGACCTGCCGCGCCCGGTGTACGGAGCTGGTGTCCGCAGTGGCGGCCTACCCATCCCGATTGGTGTTGGTCAGCGCCGAGGTCGGACTTGGCGTCGTGCCTGCGACCCGCGCCGGACGGTTGTTTCGCGACGAGTTGGGCGCGCTGAACGCGGAACTGGCCGCAGTGTGCGACGAGGTGCTGCTGCTGGTGGCAGGGCTGCCGGTGCGGTTGCGCCAGGTGCAAGCGCCTGGTGCCCCGGCGGGCAGGATGCAGGCAGACGGACAACCTCAAGCACTCCAGGAGCGCCGCGTGGAGTTTCCCACCATCACGCCACCTGACCAGCAGGCCCACCGGGAGGCGGTGGCCCGCCATGAGCAGCTCATCAAACCGGCGGGCTCCCTGGGACGGCTGGAGGAGCTGGGGGTATGGGTGGCAGCCTGCCAAGGAGTCTGCCCACCACGCCCATTTGCCCAGCCTCAGGTTGTGGTGTTCGCGGGAGACCACGGCATCGCCGCCCGGGGGGTCTCCGCCTATCCCAGCGAGGTCACCCGGCAGATGGTGCGCAACTTCTTGGGCGGGGGCGCGGCGGTGAACGTGGTCGCCTCCCTGGCCGGGGCTGCGGTGCGGGTGGTCGACATGGCCGTGGACGACGAGCCGGCCACGTCAAGCACTGAAGGGTCACCGCTGGTCACCAGGCACAAGGTTCGCCGCAGCAGCGGCGCGATCGACCGGCAGGACGCACTGACCGACGCGGAGGTGACCCAGGCTCTGTCCGCCGGGATCGCGATCGCCGACGAGGAGGTTGACCGCGGAGCCGACCTGCTGATTGCAGGGGACATGGGAATCGGCAACACCACTGCCGCGGCGGTGCTGGTGGCGGCGCTCACCGGCGCGGAGCCGGTGGCCGTGGTCGGCCGCGGCACCGGGATCGACGATGCCGGCTGGATGCGCAAGGCCGCGGCGATCCGGGACGCGCTGCGCCGGGCCCGGCCAGTCGTCGGGGACCCCGTCGCGCTGCTGCGCACCGCAGGCGGCGCAGACATCGCGGCGATGGCTGCCTTCCTGGCCCAGGCCGCGGTCCGGCGTACCCCGGCCATCCTCGACGGCGTGGCCGTCGGGGCAGCGGCGATGCTCGCCGAGGAGCTCGCCCCCGGAGCGCGGCAGTGGTGGGTGGCAGGGCACCGCTCCGTGGAGCCCGCGCACGCCTTGGCGCTGCAACACCTGGAGTTGGATCCCATCCTCGATCTGGGGATGCGGCTGGGCGAGGGCTCCGGAGCGGTGGCCGCGCTGCCCCTGCTCCAGTTGGCCGTCCGGGTACTCGCCGAGATGGCCACCTTTGACGACGCCGGCGTCTCCGGGCCCACAGGTGATCCAGTGCCGACGAGGTGAGTCGCGGGTTGCGGCTGGCGGTGTCCTGGCTGACCGTGCTGCCCGTCGGCGCCCCCGTCGAGGTGGACCGAGCAGTCGCTCGCCACGCGCTGTACTGGGCTCCCGTGGTCGGCGCCGGGCTGGGCGCGGCGGCGGTCGGGATGCTTGCCGCGCTGTCCGCGCTGGGCGCGCCACCACTGCTGAGCGGGCTGGCGGTGGTGGCGGCGCTGGCTTGCCTGACCCGCGGGATGCACCTGGACGGGCTGGCCGACACCGCCGACGGGCT
>JALZCO010000230.1 GCA_030863015.1 Actinomycetota bacterium | reverse complement strand
GGTTATACGTGCCGCCGTACAGGCTGGCCGACGAAACGATGTGATCGCCCGCGCCCAGGATATTCATGATCGCGAGCGTTTGCGCGGCCTGCCCCGATGCGACAGCCAAAGCGGCAACGCCGCCTTCAAGAAGCGCGACGCGCTTTTCCAGCACGTCGCAGGTCGGGTTCATGATGCGCGTGTAGATGTTGCCGAACTCCTTGAGCCCGAACAGGTTCGCGGCGTGGTCGGCGTCTTCGAAGACGTAAGCGCTGGTCTGGTAGACCGGCACCGCTCGAGCGCCGGTGACCGGATCGGGACGCTGCCCGGCGTGCACAGTCAGGGTGTCGAAACCGAACTGCTTTTCACCCGCCATGGTGTGGTTTCCTCCTGGTCAGTTCGTGAGCTTACAGGCCGCGCAATGATTGAGATCAGACGGAAGGGCCCCACGATGGAGCGCCGAGGCCCTTAACCGCCAACCTGTTCTCCCCAGCTGCTCACCGCTTCGGGAGGCAGTATCGAGCTCACCGGTGAGCGGCTCGTCACCGCTGTGACAACCTGGCGGGTATGCAACGAGTTCCGAGGTCAGGCCAGTTCGGTCACGACATTAACTGGCCTGGTGATGATACTGCCCACCGGCGAGGCAGGCACAACAGCATCATAAAGTTCCTGCAATTGTTCGGGCGTAGCGCCGGGAGCCTTAAGACTAATCTTGGCCCGCACCTCAGTATAGCCCGGCCACACCTCCTCGGGACTCTTGAGGCCAAAGAAGCTCCGCAGGTCGAGGTCGCCATCCAAGTCGATCTCCACGCCCTCAAGCTCGATTCCACGCATAGCCGCATTAGCAACAAATCCCGTAGTAAGGCAGCAACCATAAGCGCCGAGCACCATCTCCACCATGTTGGGTGCTGTATCCGATCCGCCCATAAGCTTCGGCTCGTCCATGGGGACCGTATGCGAACGGATCGCGGCTTGGCTCTGGAAGCCCTTCTCCCAACTGGTGGTCGCGCTCCATACCGTCTTCCCGGCTTCAGGCTCATCCTTGACGCGGTCGATCAACTGCGCGAGCTGCTGCTGATCATCCAAGATTAACACTCACTTTCCCTCACTCCTTCTGCTCCGAGGTCCTTACCTCTTGATGGGTCGATGCCTGTCCATGATTTTTAACTGCGGTCACACCTGGTAGGGGACAGCTCATGCGAACGACGGGTCAGGTCGTTGCGGTGAGTGAAACAGTCCGGTAAGCAAGCAAGCTGCCGAGGACCATCGCACCGACCACCCGCCGCCGGTTCCGATGGTCGAACACGGCGTCGTGCCGCGCCGGGCGTCGTCAGCACCGTCACCGCACCGGTGTCGACGCCGACCACTACCACCGGCCCAGTGTTGCGGTGCCTCCTCGACGAGCCTGATGGCGCCGTCTTGCGGGTTAGCGAGCAGCACAACTACTTCGCAACCATCCAGCGCCAGCCGGTCGGCCAGTTCGGTCAGCAAGCCGACGACGTCCCCGCGACCGGGAACGGCCAGCACTGTGCCGACTCGGCGGTCAGCCGGGGCACGCCGCGGCGCGGCCGTGAAAAGCTGGGCGATGTTCACAGTAGGAGATTTCGCTCGGCAGGAACGACGTGGACAACGCCGCACGACAGATTGCGGTACAGGTCCGAAGCAGATCGACGTGAATACGTCCCACGAGCACGATGCCAGTCTCCACGAGAAGAGAACATACGGTGCCGGGAAATGGACGGTCAAGGCTGTTTACTCTACTTCAGCTGGGACGATGCCTCTGGTTGAGCATGATCGTCGTGGCGCTGGCGGATCACCCTCCCGCACGGGCGCCATTGGCGTGCCTTTTGCACCTTCTACGTCGCTACGACTGAGAGGTCACCACCCGGTCTGCCCGCGAGGCCTTCCGCGATGTGGCGCAACCTTGACGGTTCCATCACTAGCTGATTTAAGGGCAGGCTCATCTGGGTCTCAGTTCACGCCGGTACGGAGCGCCCTTTTGGCACGGTGGTCCTTTCGCCACGCGATTGACAAATTACGGGTTTAATTGATACTTCCGAGAAAGCGCGATACAAAAATATCTGACGGTAACTACGAGTATGGCTTTGTCCCAGGCTGCAACCGAAGCAAAGTCCATCAGCCAGTGACTGGAGTCCGACAGGCAAGCTGTCCCTTTTTCAAACTCCTCCTCGGTGATGAGGTCAGCCTGCAGCAAAGCTTCTCGCAATTGTGCGAGGCCCAGCTGCCGGCACTCAGCCATCGGTGATCCGCCCTGGCAGATGTCGACCTCAGCTTCGGCACCCACCCCGATCAACCCGGCTGCACTCAACACTGCAGGCAGCGTCCGGGCCCATCGATGGTTCGTACCTGCGGACTGCAGTAGGGCCGCGGTGGCCTCCCTGAGCCTGAGGTATGGTCCCAACGACCCAGCAGCGGTCGGAAACATGTCAGGCTCCTCAACCAACAGCCATCCTGCCGGCTTCAGCGCGGTGACCAACTTCTCGACTAACGCTTCCCGCTCGGGCAGCAGATCCAACAGCCACCGCACGTGTACATAATCCGATTGTGCGGTGGGAGTGGGTCGTAAGTAATGTCGTGGCACCATACCTCAACGTTGGCCGCGGCCGCATCCTCCAAAAACCGGGTGTCCAAATCGGTCGCTATCACGCCACCAGTTGGACTTACCCGATGGGCAAG